>JAEWLZ010000166.1 GCA_023457295.1 Cyanobacteria bacterium OH_PDB_112 | reverse complement strand
GTACTGGATGATCCTGCCGGTGCTTATGTATGTGTTCATCTTCAACTACATCCCCATGTTCGGGTTGACCATGGCCTTCCAAAACTATTCGCTCACCGGCGGTATTTTCGGGAGCAAATGGGTCTGGTTCAAGAACTTTGTGGATTTTTTCAATGGCCTGTACTTCCAACGCACGCTGGGCAACACGCTGCTCATCAGCTTTTACACGCTGCTGTTTGCCTTTCCGGCGCCCATCATTTTTGCGCTGATGCTCAACGAGGTGCGCCACACCGGCTTCAAGCGGATTGTGCAAACCGTGAGCTACATGCCGCATTTTATCTCCATGATTGTGGTGGTGAGCCTGATTAATGATTTCACCAGCACAAACGGTGTGATTGCCTCCATTGTGTCGGCGCTGGGCGGCACGCCGCGCAACTACGCCTCCGACCCCGCCAGCTTTCGCGCGGTGTTTGTCATCTCCGAGATCTGGCAGGAGATCGGCTTTAACAGCATCATTTTCCTGTCCGCGCTGTCGGGCGTTAACGAAGAACTCTACGAGGCCGCGGAGATCGACGGCGCCGGGCGGATCGCTCAGCTGTTTCACGTGACGATTCCGGGCATCGCGGCCACGATCATCATTATGTTCATCCTGCGCTGCGGCGCGCTGATGACCGTCAACTTCGAAAAGATCCTGTTGCTGTATTCCCCGGCAACCTACGAAACGGCCGACGTGATTCAAACCTATGTGTACCGCATCGGCATCATCAAGCAGAAAATTGGCTACAGCACGGCCGTGGGTTTATTCAACTCCATCATCGGCCTGGTGCTCATTGTGGTGGCCAACAATGTCAGCCGGAAATACACCGAAATCAGTATGTTCTGAGGCGAGGTATCCATATGAGAGCAAGAACAACGAATTCGCGAAGGATCTTCGTGGTGGTCAATACCGTGGCACTGATTTTGATCGGCTTTTGCTGCCTGGCGCCGATGCTCAACGTGCTGTGCTGCTCCATCTCGGATCCCATTGCCCTGACGCGGGATCAGAGCTTTCGCATTGTGCCCATCTTCCCGCTGAACTTTTCAGGGTATCAAACGGTGCTCAGCTATCGCAACATCGCCATTGGCTATGCCAACACCCTGTTTTACGTGGTGGTGGGCACGCTGCTCAACCTGGCGCTGACCACCGTGGCCGCCTATGTGCTTTCGCGCAAGCGGTTTGCGCCCCGCAACAAGGTGATGCTGTTTTTGGCGTTTACCATGCTGTTTAACGGCGGCATGATACCCAACTACATGCTGGTGCGCAACCTCGGCCTGCTGGATAGCTACGCGGCGGTGCTGCTGCCCAGTGCCTTTTCCGTGTTCAACCTGGTGATCATGCGCACCTCCTTTGCGGAGATTCCGGACTCGCTGGAGGAATCCGCCCGGCTGGATGGCGCCAGCGAGCTGCAAATTCTGGTGCGCATCATCATCCCCGTATCCAAAGCGACGGTGGCCGTCATTGCGCTGTTTGTGGCCATCGCGTTTTGGAACAGCTGGTTCACCGCCTCGCTGTACTTGCAGGATCGGGATAAGTGGCCGCTGCAGATGTTCCTGCGGGAGATTCTCATCACCACCTCCCAACGCAGCCTGGATTCGGGCGCCCGCATGAACACCGTGGTGCAGCAGACGCTGGTGAAGTATTGCACCATTATGGTGGCAACCGTGCCGATCCTGTGCGTGTACCCCTTTGTGCAAAAGTACTTTGTCAAAGGCGTGATGCTGGGGTCGATCAAAGGATGATGGAGGCGTTATCATGACGGATACCACACAGGTTCGGCTGCTCAACAGCCGCTACCTGATGCTGCTGACCATCAACCTGATTACCTCGGTCAGCTTTTCCATGGTGTACACCACCATGTCCAGCTATGTCACGGGGTTGGGGGTATCGGTGGCGCTGGCGGGCGTGGTCACGGGTGCGTTTAACATCTCCTCCATGGTCATCCGCCCGGTCAGCGGGGTGATCTCCGACCGGGTGAACCGCAAGTGGCTGCTGGTGCTTTCCACGGTGGGCATGGGCGTGGTGATCAGCGGCTATGCCATGGTGCAGGATGCCACGGCGTTGACCGTGCTGCGCGTTTTGCACGGGCTCATCTTTGCGCTCAACACCACCGTGAACATGGCGATCATCCCCGGCATTGTGCCGCGCAACCAGATTGGGGAAGCCATCAGCTACTTTGGCCTGAGCCAGTCGCTGGCCATGGCCATCGGCCCGGCTTTTGGGCTGTGGCTGGCGAAACTCAGCGGGTTTTCCCTCACGTTTTGGGTGGCGGCGGGGCTGTGCGTCGCCGGCGGGTTGTTTGCCATTCCCTTCACGCTGACCGATGATGCGCAAAGCCGCACCCGCGCCAAAGGGCTGAAGCTGAGCGATATCATCGTTGCGCAATGCCTGCCCTTTACGATGATTGAAATCACCATCGCCGCGGTGGCGGGCATTGAGAGCAGCATGATGGTGCTGTATGCCGCCACCCAGGGCATCGCCAACATCGGCTGGTATTTTACCCTCAGCGCCGTCACGGTGATCTTGTGCCGCCTGGTTTTGGGCAAGGTGATCGACCGGAGGGGCACGTTTGCGGTGTACCCGGGGCTGGCGCTGATGATCGCCGGGCTGCTGATCCTGTGGCTGCAACAGGGCGCGTGGATGTTTGCGCTGGCTGCCGTGATCAAAAC
>JAEWLZ010000165.1 GCA_023457295.1 Cyanobacteria bacterium OH_PDB_112 | reverse complement strand
CGAAACATGTATAAGCCTTGCTTCTCGCAAATCTTCAGTTCCTGATTCTAATTTTTTTTCTTTCAAAATACGATTAAAATAATTTTCAAATTTATCATCATTACCTACCGTAGCAGATAAAGCTACCTGCTGAACGTGCGGAGGAGTATACATTATAGATGTTTCCCAAATTTCTCCGCGTTCAGGGTCATTAATCATATGAACTTCATCATAAATTACAGTCGCAAGATGTTTATTTTTTTGGGCAAGCGTCTCATGTGATTCTCCCATAAGCCTATTGCGATATATTTCTGTTGTCATGACCTGTATCGGCGCACTGGTATTGATTTTGATATCACCTGTCAAAAGCCCGACATTTTCTTCACCGAACATTTTGCAAAAATCTCTGTATTTTTCGTTTGACAAAGCTTTTAAAGGCGTAGTATAAACGGTATCTTTGCCTTCTGCCATATTTTTCTTCATAATATACTCGGCAATGAGAGTTTTACCTGTACCTGTCGGAGCAGTAACGATAGTATCGTCTCCGTGATAAAGACTTGCCGCTGCATCAATCTGTTTTTTATCTGGTTTAAATCTAAAATACATGTTTACGCTATCAGCAAAATCTAATGCTTTTTTTACCGAATAAAGCGTCATCTTAGCATCGTGCGAAACAGCTTGCGTTTCACCTGAAGGAACATGTCCTTCTGCATGGTTTGCCCCAAAAGCCACATTTGACTTAAATACAGGATAATGAAAGAGAAAATCCTTCAAATCCACTTCTTTCGGAGTTACTATAATTCTTGGTGTTAGATTTTTATTATGCAAAAATTTCTGCGATTTTATTTGCTTTGAATTATCCAAATTATTAATTATCATCTGCCTATATCCATCAATCCAATCTATATGACTGTTTAATAAATCGTAAAGTTTTTTTTGTGCTATTTTTAGAAAATATTTTGACAAATCTTTACATAAAAACATATTTAAATTCAGCTGAAAATTTATGTTAAAATTGAACATAATAACCGATAAGAGAGATTTTGGAATGAAAAATATACTTTTTGTTTTTGGCACAAGACCTGAGGTAATAAAACTTGCTCCTGTAATATTGGAGCTAAAAAAATATCCCGAAAAATACAATGTAATTATATGCAACACAGAACAGCAAAAAGAATTATCAAATCAAACCTTATCTTACTTTGGATTAAAAGCCGATATAAACCTTGATGTAATGAAAGAAAATCAATCATTAAGCGAAGTTCAATCAAGAATTTTAAATAAACTTCAAGAAGTCTATAATTCACAAAAAATAGACGCAACAATAGTTCAAGGAGATACAATTACTGTTCTGACCGGTGCTCTTGTAAGTTTTTATAATAAAGTTCCTATGTTTCATGTTGAAGCAGGATTACGTTCTTACGACCTTTTTGAACCATTCCCGGAAGAAGCCATGCGTCAAATGACAAGCAGAATAACAGATTTACATTTTGCTCCGACAGAAGTGAACAAAAGTGCTCTTTTAAAAGAAAATATTGACGAAAACAAAATTTATATTGTAGGAAATACTGTTATAGACGCTCTTTTCTGTCTTTCAGATGAAGCCATCAGAAAAGCCGAAGAATTTTTTAAATCAAAAGACATAACTATTAATGAAAATCTCGTTTTAATAACAGCTCATCGCAGAGAAAATCATGGAGAACGTATAGACAAAATTATTGATGCCATAAAGTTTTTGGCAGAAAAATATAACAATCATACATTTGTAATACCGGTTCATCCAAATCCAAATGTAAAAAACAAAATTCATTCAAGATTAGATGAAGTAAAAAATATTCATCTTCTTACACCTTTGGACTATCCTCTTTTGGTTTATTTGATGAAAAACGCAAAACTTATACTTACCGATTCCGGAGGAATACAAGAAGAAGCGCCTTCTTTTGGCTGCCCTACATTAGTTATGCGTTATGAAACAGAACGCACAGAAGGCATAACTGCCGGCGTATCTACTCTTGTAGGTGCGGATTATGACAAAATTCTTACAGAAAGTGAAAAAATTCTCTCAAAACCAAAATCAGAGACACGATTTGATATAAGCAAAAATCCTTACGGTGACGGTAAATCTTCTGAGAAAATTTTAGAAATAATTGAAAATTTTTGGAATTAATTTTTTTCTATACTTTCAATATATTCTTGCGAAACATTTAATTTTAAAGGAATTTTAAATCCAAAAGTATTACCTTCTTTTTTGCAACTATTAGCAAAAACTTCTCCACGGTGAGCTTCTATAATTTGTTTTACCAGATAAAGACCAAGACCAAAACCCAATTTTTTAAATTTTGACGCATTTGATACAAATTTTGAAAAAAGTTTATCAAGTTCTTTTTGAGGGATATATGCACCTTGATTTTTAACGGCAAAAGATAAGTTATCAGAATCCCCGTTTATAATAATTTCTATTTCAGAATTATCATCAGAATACGAAATTGCATTAGAAATTAAATTAGTGATAACACGTTTTATTTCTAATTTATCAGCAATCACAAATTGATTTCCAAAATTATTTTTTATAATTATTTTTTGCTGTTTTTCCTGAATTAAATATGATATTTCATTACAGCAATCACTCACAAGAGTTTCAAAATTAAAATCCGAATAGTCCATTTTTTTTATGCCGTCTTCATATTTATATGTTGTCAATAAAGTGGAAATCATATTAAGAATATAACTGCAAGAACTATGCACTTGTTCTATAACTTCTTTTTGTTCTTGGTTAATTTCCCCCAAAGAACCTTTTAAAATCAAATCTAAAGCTCTTATTTGGGCTATTGCGGGAGTTCTTATATCATGACTTAATGTCGCAACGAAATTTTCTTTTTGCTGTTCGATTTTTTTCTGAAGCTCAATATCTTTTGTTACAACTACAATACCTATTACCTCATCATTCTCATCAAAAATTGGGGCTTTATTAACCTCCATCCAGATAGGTCCCTTTATAGTAGTAAAAATTCTTTCAGATCTAATAGGCATTTTAGTTTCAATAATTTCTTTATCTTCTTTCAAAATTTCTTCATAATCTTCAAAAAACATACTTACAACAGGTAAATTAACCAAATCCTCAGGACGCTTGCCGAAAAATTCGGTCACTTTTTTATTTCCGCAAACAAAATTTCCGTTAATATCCTTCATATAAGCAAAAAATGGCATATTTTCTAAAATAGCACTGAGTTGAGATTGCTTTTCGTTAAATGCTTTTTCAAGATATTTTTGAACAGTAATATCTCTTGCGATGCCTAAAATCCCTAACATTTCACCTTCTTCAGAAAATATAGGGGATTTTATCAAGTTATAAATTTTGTTATTTATTTTTTGGTCATATTTTACTGCTTCTTTAGTATTAATAACCTGCATATCATAATGAATAAATTCTTCAGCTATTTCTTTACCAAGCAAATCAATATCTGTTTTGCCGATAATTTCTTCTTTTTTAAAATCACAAGATTTTAAAAAAGTATCATTAAAAGAAATATATCTTAATTGACAATCTT
Source organism: Cyanobacteria bacterium OH_PDB_112 (assembly GCA_023457295.1). GTDB lineage: Bacteria > Cyanobacteriota > Vampirovibrionia > Gastranaerophilales > CAJFVJ01 > JAEWLZ01. Next base: position 4,064 of record JAEWLZ010000165.1, on the reverse strand, counting down.
TATAAAAAATAAGATCAGGTACAGCTTTAAAAATCTCGGACAAAATTTTTTCGTTATCTATATATTTAAGAGCTAATTTTGTAACTTCTCTACCTTGAATATAGGTTATTCGAGATAAAGTTATAAAAAATAAAATGAGGCAAATAGAATATATTTTTGGAGGAACAATAAATAAATACACTATAACTGAAATAGTTAAAAACACATGTAGTGTTATTATACAATATCGTTTTTTGCATATTTTATTTTGCAAAATATATGACTCCTTTTTTGACTATAAGATAATATTAAATTGCGCTCAATAATAAAAATAGTTTATCACAAAAACATGGAAATATATATACTTTAAGGGAAACAAGTAAACCAATATTTTTAAGCTATAACTACATAATGCCCCTATAAGTTAATAATAACCCTTAATTACTTTTTCACAGAATTCCCCAAGTGGCTATTGTTTTTTGAACAGATTTGTATTAGCTTATTTCCCTAATATTGCTTTTAATTTCCCAACAAGATTTTGGACATACGGCCTTACAAATTCCGCATCCTATACAAATCCCATCTTTAGAATTATATTTCTTTTCATTTTCTGTAATTGCACCCTGTGGACAATTATTCAAACAAATTTTGCAATCTATACAACCTTCCACCTGCCAAACCGGAACATTCAATCTACCGTCACCTGTTGCAGAAAGAGGATAAACTTTAAAATCGTCATCTATAAAATCGCCAAAAATGCCTCCTTCAACCCAATCATTTTTTCTAAATTCTTTCATTGAAGGGTATTCTACAACTTTGTCTTTTGATTTTGTGACTATTTTTTTCCACTGTGAAAAATCCGTAAGAGAAGAATACGCATCTTCATTATCAATTTTGGAAAGAAACTCTTTCATTCCTTTTCTTAAGAAGTCTTCATCTTCTTGATTTAAAGAAGATATTTCAACACAATTGGCAACATTTTGGCAATTTCCGCGGAAATATATTGTGCCTCCAACCATTCCGACACAAGAACGTCTACCTAAAACTGAAGGTAAATCTTCACAATCAAAACCACAAATAACTGCAACTCCGCCGCCCATAAATTCAAAACTAAAGGAACCTGTATTTTTTAGAACCCAAAACTCGGGAACCGCAAACTTGGGATCGTGTTTCATCATAGCACCCGAGCGAGTGCCTGTACGCCCCGCTATATAAATTTTACCGCCAGCTGCACAATGTGCCGTTGTATCGCCGCCATCACCTTTTACAATAATTTCAGCGCCCGAATTCAGCCAACCCACATCCGCAGGAGCAGAACCCTCAACCAAAATGGTCGTACCTTCCATAGCCATAGCACCAACTCTTTGCCCGGGATTTTTGACCTTAAAGGTAAGATTTTCACCTACTTTTGACCAGACAGAACCACCAATATTGTGCTGACCGCAAGCATCTATCTCGAATTCACAAACTCCTTCATTAATTTTTTCAAATACAAGTTGAAGAAGTTCCTGAGTAGACATTCTTTGATTATTTTCTAAAGTTTTGATTTTAAATGTTTTTGCCATTTTCACCTAACATACATGTTGAATATCAAGACGGGTCGATATGTTTTTATCAACCGTAATAAGTGCATCTGAGCGTCCGACAGGCAAAGATGAATTGCCGATAGGCGCCATAAGTTTTTTAAGTTCGATATCAGTTGCAACAAAATAATTAACAAGATTCTGCGCAACTTCATCAATATCAAGTCTTTTTGTAAGACATACATCCTGTGTTGCAATACCCGAAGGGCAAAGACCACTATTACAAGCGTTACATTTCCCTGTATCATTACCAACACATCCCGCTATCTCGAGTAAAAGTCTTCCCGCAAAAACACCGTTTGCACCAAGACAAATAAGTTTGAAAGCATCTGCTGCCAAGTTTCCGTTTTTACCGACACCACCTCCTGCGAAAAGAGGGATTTCACCCTGTCTGCCCTGATGAACAGCAGCAAGATAACAGTCACGAAGCTTTGATACAATAGGATGCCCCGTATGGTCAAGTGAAATTTCATGCGCAGCACCTGTACCGGCAGCAAGACCGTCCAAGAAGAACCCGCCAACAATATTATAAGGGTCACGCAAAAGATTATTATAAACTGAAACACTTGTAACAGAAGCCGCAACTTTAATCGCAACAGGGACTCTGAACTTGAAAGCCGAATTCAAAGACAAAAACATCTTCTGAACACTCTCTTCTATCGAATACAATCCCTGATGATTGGGAGGACTAAGCAAATCGGCTTTTGGAACGCCTCTGATTTCCTGAACGTAACGGGCAACTTTATTAGCCATCAAAAGTCCGCCGTCACCGGGTTTTGCACCCTGACCAATTTTTATGATAATACCGGCGGGGTCTTCCACCATTTCCGGCATAGCCTGAATAATCCTATTCCACCCGAAATGTCCGGATGCAATTTGTAAAATCATATACTTTAGATAACGTGATTTTAGAAGCCTTACAGGCACACCACCTTCACCCGTACACATACGGATAGGAATTCCCATAACTTCATTCAAATACGCCGTAGCTATTGCCATAGCTTCCCACATGCGCCAAGAAATAGCTCCGATAGACATATCACCCATAATTATAGGGTAAATCCACCTATTAGGAGGAAGAGGGTTTTTCAATAACTGCATCTGTCCTTCTTGCACATCAAACTTGAGCTTATCGGCAGAAAGTACACGCCCGAAAGGAGTTCTAAGTTCAAATGTGTGACGCAAAGCATCCAAAGAAGGGTCTGTCATTTGAGAAATTCTTCCGATTTTAATTTTATCAAGTGTACGCCCTTCAGTATTCAAATTGGAACGTCCGCCTTTTTTGGGAGAATCCCCCATATCAGCGCGATATCTTGTTGCATATCTGTCCTCTTTATTTCTTACAGGCTTAATTGCGCCTGTCGGACAAACATAAGTACACATACCGCAACCTTTACAGTGATTTTTATGCGAAACAACCTGACGTATTACCATAACTTTTTGAAAAGAAGGCTTTTGCGCTATTGAAGATTCTTTTTTGCGTTTTTCAATTTGAGGTTTAATCGCCCCAAAAGAACATGCGGCAGCACATTTACCACACTGTATACACTTAGCCTCATCGTGTTCGACAAGCCAAGGTAAATCATCTATATGCAATTCATTTACTTTTACTGCTGCCATCTTGTCACCGTTAAATCATCATTAACTAAAATCATCTCACGCTCATGCGGATAAATATCTTTTGAAACATCTCGATTAGGCATAAGGTCATTTATTCCGGTAACCTCAGATGTCATAATAACCGTATCATCATCTTGCCCTATCACAATAGGTCGAAGTTTTTTGGAATCACAAACACACATCAACTCACCATCAGGATTTACCCCCAAAATTGTATTTGGTCCATTTATCTCAAGATTTCCGAGAGAAGCCTTGATACGCAACAAAATATCTTTATCCGGGCGCTCTTCAAGCTCTTCAAAAGGCAAAGGCGTAATTGTGTGCTTGTAATACTGAATAGGCCACTTCAAAATTTTGTGGATATAGTGCAAAGTATACAAAAAGCACTGAGAATCAGATTCAAAACCTATATACCCTTTATAAAGACTTTGTTGAAATAATCTGTTTTTTTCATAAAAAGTATTTTCGCCATTCGCCAAAATCGTATAACCTTCAAGGAAAAAAGGATGCGCAGCATATCTTACGATATCATAATTAGTATTTTGACGACACTGCGCTGTTATAACTTTTGAACACAGTTCAGTATTTTCGTCCCAAAGACCAAAATAAGTACCGATATCACGTGGATTTCCAATTTCTTTAAGCGTCAAAGTATCAGGCCAAAAAGAATAAACATAGCCCAAATTATCTTTCTCGAGTTCTTTTCTCAAAAGAAGTCCTGTATCTACAAGAAGCTCTTCTTTTTCGGCTTTAGTTGCATACTTGTGGCTTTTTGGATATTGAAAAACCTCAAAAACATAGTTAGGCATAGGCTCAATTTTTAGACCTTTTTGAGCATTAATATCCGGTGACCACTGCAAAACCCTTGTAAAGCCTAAAGAA
>JAEWLZ010000164.1 GCA_023457295.1 Cyanobacteria bacterium OH_PDB_112 | reverse complement strand
GGGAGAGTAGATCGCCGCCGCATTCCACCATAAAAAGAGCCCCTGCGAAAGCAGGGGCTCTTTGTGTATCCGGGAAAACCAGAGCCGGGCAAGCGTCGGGTGTGTGCGTGGGCGGTCACTTCTTGCGGAATAGCCGCTGTGCCGGGCGGGCACGCGAAGGAAGGCAGCGGGGGCAGGTCACCGCAGGCGCGCGGCGTGCAGCCGGGCGAGGCGCTGCTACGCACGTGCATCGGAAAGGTGCTCCGTAGCCGCCCGCCGTCGCAGTGAGAACCGAGCGCAGAGCTGGGACAACCGCACCATAGCAGCGGGCGTGGCGTACGCTGACGGCAGGTCAACGCCCCGACGCGCGGCTTATGCGGGTCGGGGCGAACGGGTTAGGTGGGCGCGTAACGGCTCATGCCTTTCTTGGGAGGGCACAGCCGCACCATGACAGGGAACGGTTCCCGATCTCACGGCTGTGCCGCGAAGGTTTCCTGTATCTGCAGCACCGTGATCCGATAGGCGGCGTGCAGCGCGGCGTACGCTTCAGCGGTATTCAGCTGCGCCCTCAAGGTGGTCAGCAGATCGCAACACGCATGATACACAGGGGTCAGCCCCAGGTTGCCGCTCAACCCCTTGAGGGTATGGCAGGCGATTTTCGCATCCTCCCAAGTTTCCGTGCGCATGGCGGCCTGCAGCTGCGCAAAGCTCGGATCCTCCGGAAAACGCTGCAGGTAGGTCAACAGAACGGCCTCGTTGCCGCCAAAGCGCGCGAGCGTGGGCGCGAGATCCACCCCGCTGGCGGTCAACCGTTCCCAAAGGGTACGTTCCATGGAAAACCTCCTCTACAGGGCGCGTGCGCGCCCCGACAGATGAATCCACAGCACGCGACTAAGCGCGTCGGGATCAATCGGCTTGGCCAAATGGGCATTCATCCCGGAAGCCAACGAAATGGCGATATCTTCTGGCTGCGCGTTGGCGGACAGCGCGATGATCGGCAGCGTGCGTGCATCCGGATGGGCGCTGGCGCGGATGGCGCGAGTCGCATCAAAACCATCCATCACAGGCATCTGTACATCCATCAGCACCAATCCCAGCTGCCCCTGCGGGCTGTGGATGACAGATTCAAACGCCTCCTGACCATTTTGGGCGGTATCCACGATCAATCCCAGCGGGTGCAGCATGGCCACGGCCATCTCCCGGCTCAAGGCGTTATCCTCCGCGAGCAGCACGCGATACCCATGCAGATCCATTGCATCGGAAGGCGAGCCGCTCGCGGCAGCGCGAACCGAGGCGCCGACGCCGAAGGGCAAGGTGACCGTGAACACGGAGCCCTTGCCGGGCTGGCTTTGCGCCTCGATGGTGCCACCCAGCGTGCGCACCATGCCGCGCGCCAGCGCCAGCCCCAAGCCTGTGCCGCCGTGGCGGCGCGAGGTCATCGGCTCTTCCTGCTCGAAGGCTTCAAAGACGCGCTCCTGAAAGCCTTCTTCAAACCCGGCACCGTCATCGCTTACCGTGAACCGCAGGAACACGCGCGCCTCCTGCCGCGCCAGCTGCGCGATGCGCAGGCTGACATGGCCGCCCGGCTCTGTAAACTTGAAGGCGTTATCCAGCAGCCGTTGCAAAATTTGCTCCAGCTGAGCGGCATCCCCGATCAGATGGGATTCCACCGTGCCTTCCAGTTGGATGGAGAACGTGAGCTGCCCGGCGCTGGCACGTGGGGAGAAGGCTGCGTCCAGGCGCTGCTGCACTTCGCCCAGGCGGAAAGCATCCTGCAACGCAGTCTGCTGCCCATCGGCAGCCAGCGCGAGCAGATCGGTCACCAGCGATAACATGCGCTGTGCGGCATCCTCCGCCTTACCCAGGCAGAGCGCCTGTTGCTCGGCGGAGATCCCGGTCTTACGGGCAAGTGCCAAGAAACCCAGCACCGCGCTCAGCGGAGTGCGCAACTCATGGCTCAGGCGACCAACAAAGCTGCTGCGTGCCTGGCTGAGGCGTTCTGCCTGCTGCAACGCCTGCGTCAGCTGCTCGCGCGCTTGCAGCGATTCCCGCCGGGTGGCGTCGATATCCCGCAGGTAGAGCATCACAATCGCATGCGAGCAGTGGCTTTTGCGCACGCCCTGTGCAATCAGCGCACACCAGCCGGGCTTGCCAGTAGGCAAAAGCCGCCGAAACTCCAAACCAAAGCGCGCTCTTCACGGCTGAGAGCCTCCAGCTCGGCCATGGTCAGTTGCTCGCGCAGCCGCGCGGCATCCTCGGCAAAAACGCGCTCCCGTACGAACCGCTCCAGATAGCGCGGCAGGGGTTCGGGCATCGCGGTTTTGCACACCTGGCTGTTGAGCAGCGAGAGTTCGCGCCAGACCTGTTGCGTCAGATCCAATTCGGCGGCACTCTCAAAAACGTTCTGGAGGATGGCGCCAAACCGCCGACCTTCGCCGCGAAGTCGCCCGCGCAAACGCAAGGCATACCACGCGAGCAGCACACACAGCGCAGCCAGGGCGAACATCAACCAATCGCCTTGCGCAGGCGTTAAAGCGGATGCCCCTTCGGCGGCGCATGCGCCGGAAACAG
>JAEWLZ010000163.1 GCA_023457295.1 Cyanobacteria bacterium OH_PDB_112 | reverse complement strand
GTCCATAATAGAACCCAAAGTAAGTGCTGCCATTGCAGCTGATGCAACACCTTTTAGTGCTTGGAAATTAAATGAATTATCTTTTTCCGCTTTTTGTCCTTTATATGCGACAAATCCAGCAGAACCTGTTTTCTTTTGCGTCATCCATCTGTTTATTGCCTGCATAGATAAAGCAAAAGCTGATGCTACGCCCAGTCCTAGCCATATCTTGCCTGAGTTCATGCCTTTTAAGCTTTTAATAAATTTATTATCTTTTATGTCAATATCTGGTTTGAACTCCCTTGCTACTTTATCTTTCATAAACGCACGTCCGAGTACATAAGTATTGTCTAAAAGATCAGCAGCAGCTATTGATATAGTTTTGCCTCCCGCGACATCCAATTTTAGATTTTCACTTGAACCCGCTGAATGAATGATTTTTTGTACAAGTTCATGTTTTTGTTTTTTATCAAAATCGAAATTTTTACCTTCATCTAAAAGCATTGTTTTTAATGTTTTTACAATATCTTCATATTGTTCGGGTTTTGATTTTATAGATATGCGCTGTTCTTTATCTATACCTGATACAGAGCCTATAACTTGGTTCAAATAAGATTCTACCGTTTTTTCTTTTGTAGGTTCTTTTAGAGCTTTATTCCAAGCATGGGCCATTGTATCAATAGCATCATCACCTGCTGTAATTTTATGCAAAGGAATATCATATTTTTTAGCCGGAGAAAATGGAGCTAAAGTCATGGCTGCTGCTAATCCAAACACCCCTAAAGCAGCGTATAAAATACAACTTACAATTTCTCTTCGGAAAGTTTCCATCCCTGCTTCTGGAGTTCTTGTGTAATCTATGGCTGTTCTCGGGATTACCATGGCACCCAAGTCTACCGCAGTTGCTCCTATTGCCTCATTTGTGGCAAGGAAGTTCATGGTGCTTGTTAACAAAGCGCCGTTTCCGAAAGATGTATTTTTTCTTGTATTAGTTTGATTATTTATTAACAATTAAAAATTATTCCTTACACACAATAACTTTACCTAAAATTTATAAACCTCCTGAAGCAATAAAATTGCCTAAAAATAGCGGTTTGTAAAAAAATCTTAACTTTAATCTTCTCAAAAATTCTTGCTCACCTGTGTTTCTTTTTCAATTTATTTAACTGTATTTGCTTTTAACGTTGGTTTTGAAGAGTTTTCAAAAGAAGACATTTGAGCTTTTCTTCTTTTTGCTTCAGCTAATTCTTTTTCACGATTTTTATTTGTCATGTGAGCAATTAGAAGAGGAGCTGCAATTCCTAAAGCACCTAAAGAATAACCTAAACTTAATAAGGTAGATGCTGTTACAATATTTTTTCTAAGTTGTTTTTCTGCACCTTTTGCAACAGTTCCTTCAATTTCTTCAAATGATTTAATGGATTTACCTTGTACCCAATTGAAAAACTTTTTGATAGGCCCTGCATTTTTATCAAGTTTTGGTGCTTCATTGAATAAGTTTAAGTCAATATTCTTTTTGGACTTATACCATTTTTGAATTCCTTCGACAGCCATTTTATTCACATAATCACCTACAACATACAAGTTTAGAAATATAATAGTATCGCGTACAGTTGTGTCTTTAAGTTCTGTTGTCTCATCTGCAGCGGCTACACGTCCTACATCTGTTGTTAAGCTTAGAGTTCTTGCCTGATCTACAGTTGTTCTTGGAGCGGCAAAATCAAATTTTCCGGGGGTTGTAAGTTTGCCCATGCTTAAGAAACCTAAACTTAAGAACCAAGCGGAAGAAACAAGTTTGCCAATATCTAGTTTTGCTTTATCTTCAGGGGTTTGAATATCCCCTCCATCAAGATTTTTGTAACCAGAGTATCCTTTTCTGCCTGTAGATTTTTCGGTTATTGCTCTATTTATAGCTTGCATAGATAAAGCCAACGCCCCAACTCCCAGCATAGTTATTAAAGTTTTTCCTTTAACAAGCTTTTTCATTTTTTCTGCAAATTTGTCAATGTTATCAGGCTTTATAGCTTTGTCATCAAAAGCAGATGCAAATGAGAATGTGTTTCGAATATGATTCTTCATATTTGTAGAAAGTGTATCGCCTTTAGAAATTTTGATAACTACATTTTTAGATGAACCATAAGCTTTTGCAAAAATATCATGAAGCTCATTTAATTTTTTGGGGTTTATTTCTACATTTATACTTTCATCTTTATGTCCTGGAACGAGTCCTTTGACATCTTTCATAAATTTCTTAAACCCTGTTTCTTTTTTGACTTCAGGATTTAAAATTTCTTTTACTAATTTATCTATAGCTTCTTTTTTGCACTCGGCGGCTTGTTTTTGTTCTTCAATTGTACCTATTTTGGCAAATGATTTTTCATCATCTTGTATATTTTCAAAACTTTTTTCAACAAAAGCCCTGATTCTGTCTTCTTTATTTTGCATGTGTGAAACTTTTTTCCAGTTTCTTACACCTTCATCAATGCTGTTTGTGTTCGCCCAAACTTTATGAACAGGTATGTGTTTAAATTCTTCGCCTAAAATCTTTTTCTTCATAGCATAAGCAACTGTTAATACGGCTATGCCCGGTAATAAACAGTTGATAATTAAACCTGATGATTCACGGCGGAAAGTTTCGAAGCCCTGAGCAGCATTTCTTTTGAAGGTATCGATAATAGTATTTGGAGCTATGGCGGTTAAAATATCCAAAACAATAACCCCCACTATCGGGTTTGCGTCTAAAGCTTGCAAAGGTTTTGAAACTTTATTTAAAAAGTTATTTCCTGTCCCTGAAAAAGTTGTTGAATCAGAAGAATTTCTTTGCTGAGAATTCCTTTTTTGAATAATTTTTTGATTGTTAAATAAAGCTACTTGCAAGTGTACCTTCTCCGAAATACTATTTTTAAATGCCAACTTGATTAACGGTGCAATAACCAATCAATCATAACAGCATCACTTTCTAAATAAAACAACTCAAGAAAAAAATTGCTAGTAGAAAAATCTAATGAAAATTACTTTTAAGTGTATTGTAAACAATAAATGCCATTTGTTTTTTAAAAAATAGCAAAATTTATAACTTTTTCGGAAAACGCCATTGATTTTTTATAAAAAAATAAGGAATCTTTGTGCTTAAAAAAAAATTGTAATATTGTAACAATTTTTTTACATTTATTAATATATTATTTTATTAGTAACATAAGACCATTCGTCAGGTCTTGTAATAGAAAAATAAATTATTACTTTGTAGACATTATTTTTGAGTTTATCACCGGTAATAAATCGATTAGACTCTAATCTTACATTCATTTTCGATTGCTGAGGCAATAAAGGTTGATCGCTATTTATCGCGATAAGGTCATGATGCCCTATTATTTTATCGTTTACATCTACAAAAACAGCTCTGACTTTTACATAATCAATGGTTTTTCTATCAAAACCATTATATATATCGAGGTATGCAACAGGTAAATATTCTTCTTTACCCTCATTTTTTTCAAAAAAACCTTTAAGATTATTGGCTATTAGTTTTGTATGGATTTTAGTTGTAAAATGTTCTTGTCTTACACGTTCTAAAACGCCTTTGTAATATGATTTATCAGCCATACGGTTTTCTTGTGTGCAAATATCAATGGCACTTACAATAGCTGGTATAAATACTTCTAAATTTACTGAACGAGTATTAAAATTATAGGCCTTTTCAAAATAATCTGCAGAAATTTTCGGTTTTTCAAAGAATAAATACCCTAATTTTGCATAAGCTCCGGCATTCTCTTCAAGTTGTTGTGAATTTTCTATATAAATCATAGCTTTTGTTATGTTTTTTTCGTCATAATATGCTTCATCAGCCATATCTAGAAGTAATAACGACATTTCTTTTCGCAGTTCGTTGAGTTTTTCTTTTTGATCTAACTTAGAGTAGTCATTATAAGCTTCTTGCAAAAGATTATATGCGGGTGAAAATTTGTTTTGGGAGAAAAATAATCTTGATGTGTCAACTAAATAATCTGCTTTTTTTAGTAATAAATCATCAGAAAGCATGCTGTCGTCTATTTTTTCAATTATTTCTGCTGCCATTTCGGGTTTTTTGTAATATTTTATATACATGTTTGCAAGATCAAAATGAGCTTTGTAGTTTCCTTTTGGAGCATTTTCAACAGCTTGAAAAAGTTCTACTTTTGCTTTTTCGGATTCTTTAATAAAAAGATAAATTTTCCCTAATTCATAATGTGCCTGAAAATCTTGCGGATTTTCTTCTATGGCAAGCTTATTTTTTATAATTAATGAAGGAATTTCTTCTTGTTTATATTCGATAGGTATTTCTTTTTCATGAACAAATTTAGGAAATACAAGCCAAACAATATCTATAATAAAAATAAAAATTAGAACAGTCATCATAACAAGAAGTTTTGCCCTTTTTCTGTCAAGTTGTATGGTGGTTTCTATCCATGTGATAAATTTGCTGACTTCTTGTTTAAATCGGCTTCGTCTGAATCTTTCTATTAAAGATAATTTTCGTTGTTTTTTTTTCTTTTTTTTATTCATGGAAATCCTGCTCTATTGTTATAGCTTCCACAAAATTTATTTTGTCAAAAACCCTGTAAGCTTTTTTTACAGGCTCTTTATCAACAATTTCAAGTCTTACGACAATTCTCATACAGCCTTCGTCTCTGTGAGATTTGTTTTTTTTCAGCTCTAATATATGTCCGAAAGATTTTATAATTTCTTCAATAGTTTCTTCTGTATGCTCTTCTCTTACAATAATAATAGCTTTTATTGCCTGTCTTGTTTTAACGTTCGGCTTGATAAAGACATTCTGGAATTTTCTGAAAGCCACGAGTACAATAATTGAAATAATTGTTGCAACTGTTGCCAGTATAAAATCTCCTGTTCCTGCAGCCATACCAATAGCCGCTGCCATCCAAAGACTTGCTGCTGTTGTGAGTCCATAAATCGAAACTCCATGCCGTAAAACAGTACCACCACCGATAAAACCGATACCTGTAAGAATTTGTGCTGCGACACGAGAAGGATCGCCAACGCATCCTGAAGACCCGGCAGCGACACCAGTTACAAGTATTTTTGGGAAAGAATATATCGATAAAATAGTAAAAACAGTAGACCCCAAAGCCACAAGTATATGTGTTTTTATTCCTGCCCATTTGCTTGTGTATTCACGTTCAAAGCCTATTGCGAGTCCCAAAATCATTGAAACTAAAAGTCTGATAGTCATATCTATTTCTGAATATCGTAAAAGATAAGAGTGTATCTCGTGCATAAAAACCCCTCGTACTATACTACCGTGCGTTACTTTTCGGGTCAAGTATATCTCTTATTGTATCACCTACGAGGTTAAATGATAAGACTGCAACAAAAATCAAAAAACCGGGAGTTAAAAGCCAAGGACGATAAAGAATATTTGTGTATTCTTGAGCTTCTTTGAGCATATTTCCCCAGCTTGCGTCCGGTTGCTGAATCCCAAGTCCTAAAAAGCTTAATCCTGATTCTGCTAAAATATATCCGGGAACAGAAAGGGTGAGAGCTACAATTACATAGCTCAAAGTTTGCGGCAAAATATGTCTTGTAATAATTCTAAAAGAGCTTGCGCCTATTGAACGTGAAGCTTCAATAAATTCTTGTTCTTTTATAGAAAGCACCATTCCTCTTATGACTCGCGCAAAGCCTGCCCAGCCAATAAATGCAAGTATTGCTGTAATCATTGTAAATCTTTGCACCGAACTCATACCTGATGGTAAAATTGCCGCCAAAATAATCAAAAGATAGAAGCTTGGAATAGACATTATAGCTTCTGCAATACGCATCATTACAGAATCCAAAATTCCGCCGAAATATCCTGATACTCCGCCGTATATCATACCTATCGGAAAAGAAATAAAGAGTGCCAGAAAACCTATTGTAAGAGAAATTTGTCCGCCAAATAAAAGACGGGAAAAATTATCTCTTCCATTAATATCCGTACCCAAAAGAAACAGATATCCTCCGTTATCTACTCCCAAAAGATGTATATCAGAGGGGATAAATCCAAAAAGTTTATATTTTTCACCCTTTGCAAAAAATTTCAAATAGTATTTTTGACTTCTATCGAGCTTGTAGTCAATAGAATAAGTTTCGGGGTTGAACTCACGCACATAGTTATAAGTATAAGGGCGTGATAACTTGTAATCTGATGTAATGGTGAAAATTTTGCTTGGTGGCGCATAAGAAAGATTGCGAATAGAGTAAGTTTGAGAATAAGTAGCAATAAATGGAGCGAATAAAATTATCAAATACAAAATAGCAAGAACAAAAATGCCTGTCAGTGCAAAATTGTCTTTTTTAATTTTTTTTAGGAAGCTGTTATCAATTTTTTCAAACATTATTCTGCTCCTATTCTTGGATCAACAATACGCAAAAGAATATCGGCAATCAAATTGCCCAAAATGAGCATAATAGAACCTATCATTAAAGACGCCATTACAAGGTTTATATCAGATTTCATAACAGCCTCAAGTACAAGACGTCCAAGCCCGGGATATTGAAAAACATATTCTGTTAACGCCGCGCCGCTTAAAAGAGAAGCAAATTCAAAACCCAAGAGCGTTACCATAGGGTTTATCGCATTGCGCAATGCATGTTTATAAACAACCACATTTTCGCTTAACCCCTTTGCTTTCGCAAGTTTTACATAATCAGATTCTAATACATCCAGTAAATTACCTCGAACTTGTCTTTGCAATCCTGCAAGAGAAATTGTAAATAAAACTGTCGTGGGTAAAATTAAATGGTGAACAATATCAAAAAATTTATGTAATGGCGAAAATCCTTCAAAACCTGCACTTGTCAATCCTCCAACCGGAAACCAACCTGTTTTTACAGCAAAAATAAGAAGCAAAAGCGCAAAGAAAAAAGATGGTATAGCCATTCCTATTGATGATAGCACTGTAAGTACTCTGTCGACAGGTTTTCTCCAGTTTAAAGCTGCATAAATTCCAAGAGGTATTCCGACAATCCAAGTCATAAAAATTGTTGTAAAAGATAATAAAAGCGTATTGGGTATACGTTCTTTAAGCCTGTTTATAACAGGTTCTCCTGATGTGGAAATACCAAGATTGCCTCTGCAAAAATTACTTGCCCATCTTATATATTGTCTATAATAAGGTAAATCAAGACCCAATCTTTGTTTTTCGATAGCCAAAGTTTGAGGAGTAATATTGGGATTAAGCTTTAATTCGGCAAGAGGGTCAACAGGGCTGAATTTTATTATTGTGAAACTAATTATCGATACCAAAATTAAAAGTGGTATAGCTTGAAAAATTCTTTTTATCGAGTAGGCAAAAATATTCATTTTATGTAAATTTCCTCAATATTGTGCGTACTTCCGCCTAAAGGAGTCGGATCTACATTCCCGAGTTTATTACGCACTGCAATAAAAGTTACAGGTGAATACAAATACAACATCGGTTTTTGCTCATATACAATTTGTTGATATTTGTCATAGTATTTTTTTCTTTCTGAAAAATTTAAAACCCTTGCCGCGGAATCAAAAATTATACCAAGTTGTTTTTCCCAAATAGAAGGGGTGGGGTCTTTCATATTGAAAAAATGCATTGTGCCGGTACTGGACCAAACGGTTTTTCCGCTATGCGGGTCAAGCGGACTTCCTGTAAGCCCTATTATTGCCATATCCCAATCATAAGAATTTAGCAGTTTTCCGACCAAAGAATTGAATTCAATCGGCTTGAAATTGACTTTTATGCCTATTTCTTCAAGGTCTTGTTTTATAATAACTCCGACAGCTTCGCGTTCTGTATTTCCTGCATTGGTCAAAAGTTCAAATTCTACACGATTATTATATTTATCATAAAGTTTATTATCTTTATAATAAAATCCGCTTTTTTTCAAAAATTCTTTTGCCTTTTTATGGTCTTTAGGGTGTCCGGTAGCTATACTTTTATTAAGGTAAATCGAGCTTAAACTTTCAGCCGTAAAAAGAGGAGCCCCCACTCCGTAGAGGACGTTTGAAACCATAGCGTTTCGGTCGATAGCATAATCAATTGCGGTTCTGAAGTTTAAATCTCTGAACCATCTTTGTTTTTTTGATGGGACAAAATATTGTCCTTTATCGTTTTTGCGGTCATTAAGGTTAAAACATAAAAAAACAGTACTTGTATCTGGTCCTAAATTGTAGAGTTTATAGTCGCCATGTTTTTCGAGTGCTTTAAATCGTGCAACATTATTTCCATGCACAGATAGGATATCCAGTTCTCCTGCTTCAAATTTTAATACTTCATTGTTTAAATCACCGACAATATAAACAATATATTTGTCCAAATAAGGCAGTTTTTGCATATTTTTGTCTACCATATAATAATTTGGATTTCGCACGAAAGTTACTCTTTGAGCAGGAGTGTATTCTTTTATTTTAAAAGGTCCGCTGACAACAAATTTAGAAGGTGGAGTAGAAACTCCCATATAAGAACTGAAGGCAGCTTTCCCTTTGTTGACAATAGGTTCAAGTATATGTTTGGGGGCTATAGGAGCTGATAATTGCCGCAAAAAAGGAGCAAAAGGCACGGGTGTAGTGAATTTTATCGTGTAATCATCAATTTTGGTTACAGTAGGTAATTTTCCGTTAACGTAAAGATTATCACGTGTGCTGGTATTGCCGTATCCGCCTAAAATTATTCTTTGCCATGTAAAAACAACATCATCAGCAGTGATAGGTTTTCCGTCGGACCATTTTAGTCCTCTGCGAAGGTGGATTATGTAGTCAAGATTATTTTTTATTTCAAAAGACTTTGCAAGCCTGGGGATAACATCTCCAGAGTAAGCATCTGTGCCTACAAGACCATCGTACATCAAACTGCCGAGAACAGAAGATGTATTATCTTTAGATTCCCAGGGGTTAAAAGTTTTTGGACCTTCTCCGATTACAGCTGTATGAAATTCGCCGCCAAACTTACCTATATCTCCTCTGGAGATAAGATAATCTACCCCGTTTTTATATATTGTTTTAAAAGGGGGTTGGGTTTTCAGTTCGCTTTTTTGTTCAGTCTGACTTACAGTTGAGGGGCTTTCAGTGGGAGGTTTGTCAATTACTAGACAAGATTTTAAACCCAAAAATACTACCGCCAAAATAAGTCCGATTTTTAAAAATTTGTTCATAAATAACCTTTGGAATTAATAAAATTATTATGACTTATTTTATTCTTGCGCACAAGTTTAGGAGCGTAATGCCCGAGAGGATAAAATTTAAGTTTAACTTTCTTAACAATTTCGTACATATTTGGCAATTTTTCCCAAAAAAATGTTTTTATAAAAATATATCAATAATTTGGGAAATCAGTTTAAAAGGGGCAAGTAATGAAAGAACGCGAGTTTTTAACAGCTTTGGGTATCAAACCAGATCCTGAAAATAATGTATATAGAGTAAAATCATGGCGTGATGAAGAAGAACTAAGAAGAATCGTAAGAATCTTCGCTCTTAAAGATTTAGAAAAAGCAGAAGGATTTAATAATCCTTACCGCACTTTAGCATCTTTAAAACTTGTTCAAAGTAATAACTAATAATAAAATATTTAAATAAAAAAGACCGATGTAAAAGTCGGTCTTTTTTTATTGTTTTATAAAGCGCAATATGCTTGAGGATATGCAGTACTTTCTTTAAATCCGATTTTACGATACATATTTATTGCAGGTAAATTATCAGTATCTACCGTGGCATTGAGTTCGAGTACCGGCATTTCTCTTTTTATTGCTGATTGCAAAACATCATATAAAGCTTTAGT
>JAEWLZ010000162.1 GCA_023457295.1 Cyanobacteria bacterium OH_PDB_112 | reverse complement strand
TAATAAGTTGCCATTATTCACCACCTTCGATGCAAGAGACATCCACACCAAGTTCGGTCAACTGTGCTCTCATTTCGGCGGAGAACACCTCAGGCTTATGTTGAAGCATCCTTGTTTGCATTTCCGGCGGCGCTTGAGCAATCCGTAACACCAAATCGTTAACCTCTGGTAATTCCACGGCGTCAAACGCTGCAAACACACTCTCAAGCTCCGGCACATCTTCAAGAGACGGTCTTGTTGCGGAATTGAGCATCACTGCTAGATTTTTGCGATACAAAGCTATTTGTAATTTCGTCATGCGTCACCTACTGGTAAATAATGTAATTGATGCTTTCACCGTCCTCGCCAGCTTTGATGTACAGATTCGAGGCATCGTCAACTTTGAAAGTTTTCCCTTCAAAATTAGATGGCATGATCGGAAAGTTCTGAGTCGTGTCGTTACCAACCAGCATGCCTTTGGTGTTGGCAGCTGCACCAGTCTCGATCGTAACGGGAGCACCAATCCACACGGCCTTGCAGGAAGTAGACTCATCAACCAACGGCTCTGCAACATCTGCATCTGCTATAGTCTTTGTTCCGCAAATCATCGTGGACGCGGGAAGAGAGGTCGAAGTATCAGGCGGAATTAGGGCTTGCAATACCGACACCACGTCGGCCAGGGTTTTAGCCGCAGCACCTGTACCGGTAATCGCCTCAACGTCGGTTTCAACCACGTCGGCCTTAAAGGTGATATCACCCAGATTAACTTCATTATCTGTGCTCATCCCCACGGCGTCCAAATAACCTTCATGATCAGTGTCGATATCCGTGACCGCCGTAACAAACACCTGGAGGAACCTACCCCAACGCGGATTAATCGAGACATAAGGACTAATGTAATTACCTGTGGCCGCATCCAGATCTGAAGCGGTGGTCAAAGTTCCTGTGGCAACCACCTGACCAGGAGCCGCATTCGTCACGGAATCCCTGCTGCCCCAAACGACCGCCTTGTAAGTAAGACTGGCCCCCTGTGTCACCGACCGAAGTCGTAACCCCACTTTATCCACTTCGGAACAATTAATCGGATCCGTCGTGGTCAAGAGTGTCTTTGGGCGCTGGAGGTTATCGTATGCGGCATCTGCCGCTGTAATTGTTCGATAAGTCTGCCAATCCCCTTTGATTGACAACTGCTGCACTAATGGTGCAGAGGCCCCCGAGAGCTTGATTTCCATGAGGATGTCCTCCTTTCATGTCGTTGTGAAATTATATGTAAGCTGTGTCCCAAAAATCCAATTGCTGTGTCCTATTTAGTCCATATTTTTGCTCATATTCTCACAGGATGTTTTTCCAACATCAATTCGTGCGTCACGTACCAGTTTCTCAAACCGGCTATAATCCGGAACAAGCGGATCTTCGGCTGGTTTGTCCTGATTGGTGACTCGTTTAAACTCAGAGGGTGTTATCACGAATTCATCATTGGTCGTCATGCGTGCCCGAATTGCCCAGGCCCATGCGTACAGAACGTTCTTAAGCCAATTGTACGTCCCGATCACTCCAGAGAATGCAAGTCCTGTAAGTATTGGATTTTGCCACGAGCAGGCTCCGATAAAGACTCCAATCCAGAAACCCATACAGACCGGACAGGTGAACAGTTGTCTCCAATCGAAGTACGCTATATCCTCGTTGAATACAAATCGACGAATTAAGTATTGTGGCAGATAACTCGGCAAAATAGCCGAAAATCCTAACGCTGCAAAAACAAATAACATAGCTAACCTCCTGGTTTATGGACCATCATGACGTTTATAACAGAAAAATGGGTGACAAGCTGGTGCGAGAGGCTTAGTGGCGTAATATCCAATAAAAGCAACATTGTAATAACACGAATAACGTGGATCATCCAAGCGAGGTCGCTGAATAATCAGACTCCTCAGGGCTGAACATGGGAGCGGCGGAGGACTCCAGGGTCTCCAACCAGGCTCGTACATATCAACATTTGGGTCACAGGACTGACAGTCATATAAAAAGTTTGAGTTAAGGGCTACGGGGAGATAATTGCACGGATAATACCAGAGAATGTCTTCCGTGTATAATTCCGGGTGCTCGGACAAATACAGGTAAACACCTTCATAAGGAATATCCACAGAATATCCACGACCCCCGCAGCAGTCAAGACGAAGTGTATCTATAACCTCATCATAAAAGGCGGACCCAAGCAGATCTGAAACCTCAAGTATTTCCCCGCCCTGCTCGCACTTTTCCTTATCGATAACCGGATCCGGTTCGGGGGCCGGCTCAGGAGTATCACCTCCACCTCCTCCGCCCCAGTCGATTACCTGCGGCGGAACTGGGCTTGGGGCGGGACTGCCCTGGTTTGGGTTACTCGGATCCGGTGTTGGCCATACTGGAGTTACTGTCGTCGGTTCCCATTCAGGAGCAACATCCTCCGGCGTATCATTATTAGGTGGAACATCCGGCAAGATTACTATTGGAACCAACGCCGGATTTGGATCACCGGCATCGACAACCCACCCATTCTCACCACCCGCAGAGTTTGGATCGTTCTTGCCTTGCGGATCCGGAACAATAAAAATCGGAACCGGCACGACCGGCGGAACGTCCGGTGTAGGTATCGGTGGAGGCTCCGGAATTGGCGGAAGCGGCGGGATGTCAATAATAATTTCTTCGCCGTTCAGGACCAGTGGTGGCAACAGATACTGATTGATTGGCCATGCCTGAGCAGGCAGGTCAATCAACAAGGACTGTGTGATCGCTGGATTTAGATAAACATTGTCACTAGGGTACTCTCTCATCCCATACCTCATCCTGATATGTCTGTGGCCAGGCTCCATAAACCCTATTGCCTGAGCGACCTTGAATCGACGCCATCGATTGAAGATACAAGTGCAATGCGGTTTTGTACTCCAGTAAAACCTGAGCCATGACCTGCTTATCGCCTGAAGCGTTCTTCATCTTGCGGACTACGCCCCAGGCAATCGCGTCCCAATGATTCTCAGGAACTTCAGGAATAATTTCGACAACAGTATCCTCGGGAACAAGTTCTCCAAGACTCTTGTCCGTTGTCAAACTCAATACCCCTCCGGACACAGACACCGCCATGATTCGTCCAAGCACCCCAATCAAGGATTGGTTAGAAGACTCCACTACTCTGAGATAAGACCCCAAGTAATAATTGGGCGTCAATTCAGCAGAACCCGACAATTCAGAAAGAGTCAGAGTAATCGTCGCTGTTTCCGTATCGGCGTTCGTCGGACCGTAGAACAGATGGGTGATTGCCTTTCGCTGATATGCCAATTCAAACTTAGACCCCGGAGAAGGAGCAGGCACAATCGTAAACTCATAGGGTCCGACAAGAGAGATCCCTGGCAATCCGGCATCGGATGCAGGATAAATCGTAGAAAGTCCTCGCCCCGTGGAGTCTACCCGTTGAGCAAACAAAACCTTCTGAAGATTCCCCGGAAGATAAAACCGGCTTTGGCCCTCGCCGACCATATAAGTCTGGGTTGCATAAAACAGTAAATGGGACTGGGCAACCGCCTGCTGATGCAAGGTTGCAGCCTCTCTTCCGATTTGGCTATAAAGCCAGTTGTCTGTATACTTAACGGAATCCGAAGGCTCGTCGGCATAGTTCTTAATATCTTCAAGTACCTGTTTCAAGAAAGGTTCCATTCCCATCTCCCAAATTATATAGCCACACGGCATCCGCCAAGTTTATTCGTTGTAAGGTCGTGTCGTTTGATAAATGCTTCAGTACGCTGATTCGCAACAGCCGCCTCCTGTTCAGCCTGAAAAATCGCATTCTCACGTTCCAATTGATCAAAGAATTCCTCAGTCGCCTTTTGTCCCAGCCTAATTGACTTTTGGATATGATTGAGCAATGCCTGATTAAGTGGCAGGAATTCGCCTGTCTCGGTACACCAGCGTGTCAAAGG
>JAEWLZ010000161.1 GCA_023457295.1 Cyanobacteria bacterium OH_PDB_112 | reverse complement strand
GTTAAACAGAATGGACGCTGTATTGTCTAACTTGAGCGCAATGAAAGAAAACCTAACAAACTCAAATTCAAGTATCAGAGACACAGATATCGCAAACGATACTGCAGAGATGACAAGAATGCAAATTCTTCAACAGTCTTCTACTCAAGTATTGTCTCAAATAAATCAATTACCATCAATCGCATTGAAATTATTAGGTGGCTAGGGCGGTGTTTAGAAATAATCACTGACCTACATATACTCTCCTTAATGCCGACTCTTTTAGGGTCGGCTTTTTGTATGTAAAATTCAGTTGCAAAAAAATTTTTAGCACTTTATAATAAATTAACAAACCTGAATGGGGGTGTAGCTCAGTTGGCTCAACAAGCGAGAAGCTTGTGGGTAGAACCTCCAGCTCTAAGCAACTGAGCGGATTGAAAGTTTAATATGGCAATTTTGGGGGTGTAGCTCAGTTGGTTAGAGTGCCTGCCTGTCACGCAGGAGGTCGCGAGTTCGAGCCTCGTCATCCCCGCCATAAAAAAAGTCCACTTATGTGGGCTTTTTTTAGTTTAATATGTTGTATCAGTTTTCCAAGGATAAGTGGAGGGAAAAGAATAATTCCAACTACTTTGTAATAGCCACTTGTGTCTGATACATTTTTTCTCTTTGTTTTTTGAAATTTGGATTTGCTAGGTACTCATCGTATTTTGAATAAGCACTCAAATAACCATTTGGTCCGATTTCAACAATTCTATCAGCAATTGTTTGCATAAAACGATAATCTTGAGATGTGAATAATATAGTTCCCGGGAAATCTATTAAGGCATTGTTCAAAGCTGTAATAGATTCTAAGTCCAAATGGTTTGTAGGTTCATCGAAGACCAAAACATTGCTTTCTGCCATCATCATTTTTCCTAGCATGCAACGAACTTTTTCTCCTCCTGATAGAACATTTGCACTTTTTTCAGATTCTTCACCCGTAAATAACATTCTGCCCAAAATACCTCTTAAATAGTTGATGTTTTGGTCGGGAGAATATGGACGAAGCCAATCAATCAAGCTTACATTGGTGTCAAAATATTTATTATTATCCTTTGGGAAATAAGAGTGAGTGGATGTCACACCCCATTGGAATACGCCGGAATCAGGTTGCATTTCTTCGTTAAGGATTTCAAATAAAGTTGTTAAAATCAAAGGATTTTTACTTATAAAACCAACTTTTTCACCTCTTGAAATATCCAAGCTAAAGTTTTTTAGCAATATACCTTCATCATTTGATTTGGTTAGGTTTTCGATATGCAGCATATCTTTACCCGGCATTTTGACAAAATTAAACCTTATACGAGGATATTGCCTTGAAGATGGTTTGATATCTTCTAAAGAAAGTTTATCGAGCATATTTTTTCTGGAAGTAGCTTGTTTAGCTTTAGAAGCATTTGCGCTAAATCTTGCTATAAAGGCTTTTAACTCTTCCATTTTTTCTTCGGTTTTACGGTTAAGTTCTTGTTTTTGTTTTTGAACTAGTTGGCTTGCTTCAAGCCAAAAAGAATAGTTTCCTGTATATATTTGAATATTTTGATAATCAATATCCGCGATATGTGTACAAATATTATCAAGAAATTTTCTATCGTGCGAAACGACTATAACAGTGTTTTCAAAATTAATCAAAAACTCTTCTAACCAAGTAACAGTCTCTGTGTCCAAGTGGTTTGTAGGTTCATCCAAAAGCAAGATATCAGGATTTCCAAATAATGCTTGAGCCAAAAGGACACGAACTTTTTCACTGCCGGGCAATTCATTCATCAAAGAATAATGTAAGTTATTTGGTATGCCAAGTTCTATCAATAAAGATGCGGCTTGAGATTCTGCTTCCCATCCGTTCAAATTGGCAAATTCTGCTTCTAGATCAGCAACCCTTATTCCATCCTCTTCATTGAAATCAGGTTTGCAATAAAGAGCATC
Organism: Cyanobacteria bacterium OH_PDB_112; assembly: GCA_023457295.1. Lineage (GTDB taxonomy): Bacteria > Cyanobacteriota > Vampirovibrionia > Gastranaerophilales > CAJFVJ01 > JAEWLZ01. The sequence goes on along the minus strand of JAEWLZ010000161.1, from coordinate 13,560 downwards.
TTTTTCTTGGATAATTTCATAAAGTTTTTTGTGTCCCATTATTACGGTATCAATCACTTTGCATTCATCAAATTCAAAGTGATTTTGTTTTAAAACGGCAATTCTAAAACCTCTTGGTACGCTTACATCTCCCGAAGTCGGCTCTGTATCGCCTGATAATATCTTTAAAAATGTACTTTTCCCCGAACCGTTTGCGCCTATAAGACCATAACAATTCCCCGGTGAAAACTTAAGTGTTACATTCTCAAATAGGGTACGCGCTCCGAATTTAACGGTCAAATTATTTGTATTTATCATTATCTTTTCCTTGCATTCTCATAATTCATTTTAATTTTAGTAGTCGAAAGCTACAATGACTAATATCATATAATGAAAACTAAGGAAAAAACAGTTTATTTTTAATAAATTAAGAAATATTTGACAATTTATAAAGTTTTTTCGGCGATTTTTTCTTTGAAAATTTCAGCACAGTGCATAACATAATTAAAATATTCATTATTTTTATATTTAGATGCGATTTCAATGATTTGTTGTTTGCTTAAAAAGCCTTTTCTCAGTGCTATTTCTTCTAGGCAGGCAATTTTTATTCCTTGATTTTCTTCAATAGTTTGAATGTATTGTCCTGCTTGTAAAAGAGATTGAGGAGTGCCTGTATCAAGCCATGCAAATCCACGTCCTAATATTTGAACATCAAGTTCGTTATTTTCAAGATAAATCCTGTTAAGGTCTGTAATTTCAAGCTCTCCACGGGTAGAAGGTTTAAGATTTTTTGCGTAATTTACTACCTTATTGTCATAGAAATAAAGACCCGTTACAGCATAATCCGATTTTGGGTTTTGAGGCTTTTCTTCGATTGATATGGCTTTGCCTTTATCATCAAATTCAACCACACCAAATCTTTGAGGGTCTTTTACCTGATATCCGAAAACAGTTGCACCTGACGATTTTGCGGAAGCTTCTTGAAGTGATTTAGAAAAACCCACTCCATAAAAAATATTGTCGCCCAAAATCATCGCAACTTTGTCATTTCCGATAAATTCTTCTCCTAAAATAAAAGCTTGAGCAAGACCATCGGGGCTTGGTTGTTCTTTGTAATAAAAATTTACTCCGAATTGTTTACCATTACCTAAAAGCTTTTGAAAATTAGGTAAATCATGAGGAGTTGAGATAATCAAAATATCTCTTATACCGGCTAACATAAGTACCGAAATGGGGTGATAAATCATAGGTTTATCATATATAGGCAAAAGTTGTTTTGATACAGAAATTGTACTTGGATAAAGCCTTGTGCCTGAGCCTCCGGCTAAAATAATTCCTTTCATGCATTAACCTTTCAAATTTGTTTGTAAATTCAATTCTTTTCTTAGTAAAAGATAGTCTTTAAGAGCTTCTTGCCAATTCCGGCAAATTTCCGAATTCTCCATGGCAGAATATTTAGGACGGTTTGCAGAACGCGGAAATTTATCCGTAGAACAAGGATTTATCGGTGTTTTTATTCCTTCTGACCCGAAAATTTCTTTTGCAAAATCGTACCAGCTTGTTTGACCGCTTCCGCAAATATGATAAATCCCATATGGTTTTTCATTTTTTATCAAATTCAAAATACCTTTTGCCAATTCCATTGTCCAGGTAGGGCAACCTATTTGGTCATTTACTACGTTTATTTCAGGCATTTTTTGTCCTAAATTAATCATAGTTTCTACAAAATTCTTTCCTTTTAGCCCGTATAGCCAGCTTGTGCGTGCAATATAATATTTTGAGCAATAATTTTCTATTGCTTCTTCTCCTTTTGCTTTGCTTGCACCGTAAACGCCTAAAGGATTTCTTTTGTCTGTGGGCTTATAAGGTTCTTTTGCTTCGCCGTCAAAAACATAATCCGTAGAAATATAAATAATAGGAATATTAAGTTCGGCGCAAATTTTTGCAAGATTTTTTGTTCCCGTTTCATTTATCGCAAAAGCTGTTTTGTAATCTTCTTCTGCTTTATCAACATTTGTATATGCCGCGCAATGGATTACATAGTCAGGCTTATAGTATTTAATTACATATTCGGATTGATTAAAATTTGTGATATCCATATTTTGTTTATGAGTTTCAATCACAATAAAACCGGCGTTTTTAAGCTCGGGACATAAATCTTGTCCTAGCATTCCTTTTGAACCTGTGACTAGAATTTTTTTCATTTATACCAAGCTTGCTTTCTTGTTTTCTATGGATTTAATCCATTCCTGATTATTCAAATACCATTCTATTGTTAATTTTATGCCTTCTTCAAAAGTTAAAGACGGCATCCAGCCTAGCTCCGTTTGAATTTTAGTATTGTCAATCGCATATCTTCGGTCGTGTCCCAGACGGTCTTCAACGTATTTTATTGAGCTTTCGTCTTTACCCATAGCATCTAAAATTATACGAGTAATTTCCATGTTGGTTTTTTCATTATGTCCGCCTATATTATAAACTTCCCCGACTTTACCTTTATGTAATACAGTATCTATTGCAGCACAATGGTCGTATACATAGAGCCAATCTCGAACATTAAGACCGTCACCGTAAACAGGGACTTTTTCACCTTTTAAAAGTTGTGAAATGAAGAAAGGAATAAGTTTTTCGGGATATTGATAAGGTCCGTAGTTGTTTGAACAACGTGTTGTCAAAACAGGTGTTCCGTAGGTCTCAAAATAAGCCCTGACAAGCATATCGGCTGATGCTTTACTGGCAGAGTATGGGCTGTTTGGAGAAAGAGGAGTAGTTTCTGTGAAATATCCTGTTTTTCCTAAAGAACCATAAACTTCATCTGTTGATACCTGTAAGTATCTTTCGATTCCAATTTCTCGAGCGGCTTGAAGAAGGTTTAAAGTACCTTTTACATTTGTATCTATAAAAATTTCAGGAGAAACTATGCTTCTGTCGACGTGGCTTTCTGCCGCAAAATTGACAATCGTGTCTACTTGAGAAACCAAATCTTTGACAAGGTTTTTATCACAAATATTTCCATGAATAAAAGTGTAATTTGTATTGTCTTTGATATCGTCAAGATTTTCGATATTTCCTGCGTAAGTAAGAGCATCAATATTTATAACTTTATATTCAGGATATTTATTTAATATGTGCCTTACAAAACAGCTTCCAATGAATCCTGCGCCGCCTGTTACCAGTAGTTTCATAATAAATCCTCATTTTTTAAGTCTTTTAAAAAAGGTAAATTCATGTCTTTTTCACTTATAATCGGAGTAAAATCGAGATTCCAACCGATATTTATATCAGGGTCATCCCACTTTATACCCGCATCAAGTGATGGTTCAAATTCGTTCGATGTTTTATAGAGAAGCTCTGCTTCTTCTGATAAAACCAAAAAACCATGGGCAAAACCTTCAGGAATAAACAACATTTTTTTATTTTCTTCGGACAATTCATAGCCTATCCATTGACCGAAAGTTTTTGAGTCGACTCTTATATCGACAGCCACATCAAAAATTCTTCCTTTAATACATCTAACAAGTTTAGCTTGAGGTTTTGGTGATTTTTGGTAATGAATTCCGCGTAAAACGCCTTTTGTTGATTTTGAGTGGTTATCCTGCCTGAAATCAACATTGATGCCGGCTTTTTCAAAGTCGGATTTTTTATAACTTTCAGCAAAAAAACCTCGACTATCCCCAAAAACTGTTGGTTCAATCAAAATAATATCTTCTAATTTTGTTTGTTTAAAAGTAAAAGGCATAAATTCTCCTGACAATATTTTAATATAAAATCAGGGTTTTTAAAATTTTAAATTAAAAAATTTTAATATTTTCTTATTTTGCATACTTATTTTAATCTTTTTAAGTTATTTATCAAAAATTTTTGTTGATTAAATAGCCCGACTGTTTGTATAATAAGATAAGATTTATAGACTTTTTAATAGGATTTGTTAAATAAAAATTTTTGAAAGGATAGATTGATGAAGTTACATTCGCAAATTTTAGTTGCTCTTGGGTTGGGTGCAAAACGTAACTGGCATATTTTCTTTGCCATAATAGTCGGTATTTTTACCGGTGTATTGCTTCCTGCCGATCAGCATCCGCTTATAAACAGCATTTTTGGCTTTGTAGGTCAAATATTTATAAGACTTGTCCAAATGATAGTTATTCCGCTTGTTTTCAGTGCAATTGTTGTTGGAATAGCAAGTCTTGGAGACAGCAAGCAGCTTGGCAAAATAGGAATGAAAATGGTTCTTTATTTTGGTATAATTCTTGTTTTTGCGGTTTCTATCGGGGCTATTCTCGGTACAACTTTTTCTCCGGGAGATACTATAAAGAACTATATAGACAAAAATCAAGCCAGTTTGGTACAGACACAAGTTGCTCAAACTGTTGAAGAACATAAAGAAAATTTGGCAGATATGTATCTTAATATGATTCCTAAAAATCCTATGGAGTCCTTAGCTAAAGGAGATATGATACCAATTATCCTTTTTGTAATAGTATTTGGAAGCGCACTTGCAGTTATTGGTGAAATAAACAGACCTGTCGTGGCGTTTTTTGAATCAATTTTTGCGGCAACTATGAAAGTTACAGACTGGATTATGGTGCTTGCCATGCCGGGTATCTTCGCACTTACCGCATCTTCTGTGGCGTCATTCGGGATGTCAATATTTACAGGATTGGTAAAATTTCTTGCACTTTTATTCATCGGATTCGCGTTGCAATTGTTTGTGGTTTATCCGATATTTACGCATGTTTTTGCAAGACTTAATGCTTTTTCTATCTATAAAGCGGCAGCTGAGGCTATGATGGTTGCGTTCGGAACCGCAAGCAGTTCTGCTACATTGCCTGTAACTATTGCTTGTTGCGAAAGAAGAGTTGGAATTTCTAATAAAATTTGTAGCTTTGTCCTTCCTTTGGGGGCAACAATGCATATGGATGCAACAGCTATGTTCCAAGTACTTTGTGTAATGTTTTTGGCACAAGCATACGGTGTTGTGCTTGATCCGTTTACGGTAGTATTTATATGTGTTTTTGCAATGCTCGCATCAAGTACTTGCGCAGGAATTCCAGGTGCAGGATTGATTACGATTGCTCTTGTTCTTAAAATTCTTGGTTTAACGCCTGATCAGCTTGTAGTTGGTTTTGCGTTCTTATTTACGGTAGACAGAATTGCCGATATGTTCAGAACATTAATAAATGTAACATCTGATACTGTTGTTGCTGCTGTTATTGCCGCAAACGAGAATGAACTTGATTACGAAGTCTTGGAAAATCAAGATGTTTGGAAAGAGGTAATTTAAGACCTTTTAAAGTCATAAAATTAATCAAATAAAAAGAAGTCTTTTTACAAGGCTTCTTTTTATATTGCCAAATAAAAATATATCCAAAGTATATACCTTTGAAATGATTTTTTAAACAATTTAAAGGGTGTTTGTTAAGTTTTGTAAATCCTTAAGACCCTTTATTATCAAGGTTTTTGTGAAATGGCTAAGAATTTTACAAGCAAAAAAGGCAATAAATTTTAGAGTATATACTTTATATATATGTAGAGATTAAACAAACCGCATTAACAAAAAAGAGTAGAAAAAAGAGAGGTATTAATTATGGTAGCACCAGTTCAAGGATCAATCGGAAAATCTTCAACAGCTCCCGAGACTCAAGATTATTTGAATGAATTAACTAACTTCTATAATAAACCTGAAAATGAAGGTGTTAAATCAGAATTTGTTGCACCAGATGGTTCTAAATTCGAAATTAAAGATGCTTCTTATCTTTCTACAGTAAAATCAAATGTTAATACAGGTAAATTGAAAGGTACTGAAGAATTTGGTAACAAAGCAGTATCTAAAAATGCAGATACTGAAATCGGTTCTTATGCGGCTGATAAAAAAGCAAAAGCTGATAAACAGTCAAAAAATGATCCTGCTCAACAAAAGCAGTCAGAAGGCAAAAGCAAAATGGCTCAAGGAAAAGATTTTGTTCAAAACGGTAAAAAACCTGTTGAAGAATTACAAAATCAACAACCCGGAATTGAAGGACAAATAAAAGCAAAACAAGCTGAAACTGTAAAAATACAAGGCGAAAATAAAAAAGCATTCGAACAAATGGAAGCAAACAATAAAGAACTTGGCTCTATAACAAAACAAATTACAGAAAAAACAAAACAAAAATTCCAAAAAGCAGCAAAAGTAAGAAGAGCTCAAATGGCTGCAAAAGCTGCTAAAGCAGCAGAAGCAGCAGAAGCTGATTCTACAACACAATCAGGCGCAAAAATGGGCTTTGAAGGTAAATTGATGACAACAGCAGGCGCATCATCAGGTAATGCAGGTAATGACGCAGCTATGCAAAAAGCTTGGGAAGATACAATGAACGGAAAAATCAATGTTTCTGTAAAATCAATTCAAGCTGAACAACCTAAATTGGCTAATGTAAAAGAAGCTGGAGAAAAAGCGGCTCAACCTCTTTTAGACCAAGCTTCAGGTTCTGACAAAGCTGCTGACGGTGCTGCTGATGCAAGAAAAGACGGAAACGTTAACGGCGGTATCAACATTGGTGGCGATGTATTAGGAATCGTAGTTGGTATTGTACAATGTGTAACTGCCGGAACAAACGTTGCAGCTTGGGTTTCTGGTATAGCAGCTATTCTAGTAGGAGTTGTTAAAGGAATTGTAGACGGCGTAAACACCAACAAAAACGCAAAAAGACAAGATGATCAAATAGATAATTTTAACGCACAAGCTGATGACCAAAGAACACAAGCAATGGTTGCAAGAAAAAATGCGATTGCTCAAACACAAGCTTCAAACGCAAAAATTATTCAAGCGACTCAAAACTTAAACAAAGTATCTCAAGAACTTTCTGAAGGTTTGTCTTCATCAGAAATGCCAGCATTCAACACAGACGGTATGGATGAAGCTCAACTTGAAACAGTTAAACAAGCAAGATACGACCAAATTATGGAACACGAAATGACTCACGCATCAATCATCGGCGGAACACCCGTAATCGAAACAGATGCTAACGGAGTAGCAATCGGCGGATACGTTGAAATAGAAGTTCCATCTGTTAACGAAGCTGACCTTGAAGGAACAATCGAAAAAGCTCAAAGAGTAATCGATGCGGCTCTTGCACCTTCAAATCCTTCTTCTCAAGACCAAAGCGTAGCAAGCAGAGCAAAAGATGTTCTTTCAAAAGCTCAAGACTTGATGGAAGAAAAAACAGAAAAACAAGAAAAACCTGAAGAAAATAAATCTGAAGAAAAAACTCAAGAAACAAAAGCAAATGAAGTAAAACCTGAACTACAAACAAAAGCAGCATAATAACAAAAGACATACGGGATTAACGCAAACGGGACTATTTCAGAGGGAATCAAAAATAAACGGGGCAAAACAAAAAAATCGGGGATAAAACAAAAGACGCAAACGGGATAAATAATCAGGGGAATTAGAAAAAGGGGAAATACCAAAAAACAGACCGGGGGGTCTGTTTTTTTTATGTGTGTTATCATAAGCTGTATGAAAAATATAGTTGCTTTTTGGGGGTATCCTGACCCTCAGGTTTTACAAAATCAAATAGCCCAAAATCCTGATTGTGAAATTTTAGATTTGGATATCGATTATGGTTATCCTCAATCAGGCATGGTTTGTGATGCTTACTGTAAAATTATTGCAAACATAATAAACAATGCTTTCTTTTTGCGTGACAGGATAAAAGTAATAGTAGCGTCAATCGGCAAAGAAAAATGTGATTCCGGGCATATTGCGGCTGTTTTGCTAAAAGATTCAGGATTTAATGTAATCGAAACCCGTTATGAAAATTATTCCCACCTGCCTTTTTTAACGCCTATTTCTGAAAGTAATTTGCCTCTTTCTGACAAAATTAATTTAATAATGGAAGGCGTTTACAAAAAAAATGAACTGAATCTTAATCCATGTATTCCGACTGTGGGTTTTTGGGGGGTTCCTCCTAATGATTTTTCTTTATTGGAACTTTTTCCTGACACAACGCATGTTTTTGGTTGGACAAGATGTGTGGAAGCAGGTCGACCTGCGGATTTGGATATAGAAATGACGGTAAATCCGAATCTGCCGACAGTATTTTTTACTCAGACTTTTTGTGCGAAGATGCAATTGGCAAAGTATTTGGCAGATAAGCACGGTGGGCTTTTTATTGATGTTGATGATACTGTAACAAAGTCGGCTAAAGCTAAAATTGAGGCGTTTATAAAATTACGATGAAAAAATTACTTGATGCCGGAACAACTTGGAGCAAAATTATGACGCTATCTGAAAGTAGTGTTATTAATACTGAGCTTGAGCCTTTTGGTGCGAAATTGATTGAAGTTTTGGATAAAGACGGCAAGAAATTTTTTGCAAGTGTTGCCCTTATTTCGTCCAAAAATTTGCGGAAAATTCCTTTTAAATTTGATTTTGCCACAGGTCATATGGTACAAGATTTGCTTTCTGATGATGCGGTTTATACAAACGAAATTCTTGCTCTTGCTTATGGCGCGATGAAACTGGTTCCTGATTTAAAAGATGCTACCGTACTAGATATCGGAAGCAGAGATGCTAAATGGATAAAGTTTAAAGACGGCAAATACTCTGATTTGGATTGGAATAGTGCCTGCGCAAGCTCAACAGGAGCTACTGTTGAGATGCTTTGTAATTTTTATGATGTTGAAGTTGATGATTTGAATGTTTCCGATGTCAAATATTCTCTTACTTGCGGGATTTTTGGAATGGAAAAAATCATGGATGATATTGCATCGGGACAAAGCGCAAAAGAGTGTATTCCTAAATATATTCACGGTCTTGCCTATAATATGTGGAATTTTGCAAAAAGACCTGAACAAATTTTCTTATCAGGAGGTTTTTGTCATAATGAATGTTTTATAAAATCTCTTGAGAAATATTGCAAAGTCAAACCTTTAGGCAGAAATGTTTTGCTTACTGGTTTGTTTTAGATTGACGGTTATCAAGGAAATATTTATTAAATGAATAAAGTCTTGCCGGTCTTTTAGAACCTTCTTTTGATACTTCCGTTAATTCTGTCAAAATATTGTAAGACAAAATCTTTTTACGAAAATTTCGTTTATCTAAAATTTTGTTCAAAATCATTTCATAAGTTTTTTGAAGTTGTGTAAGGGTGAATTTTTTAGGCAACAACTGGAATGCGACAGGTTTATGCTCTACATTGTCGCGCAAATAACTTATGGCATGATTAATAATTTCTTTGTGGTCAAAAGCCAAAGGAGGCAAGTTGTAGACCGAATGCCATTGAATATCTTTGATTCCCAATCCTTGTTCAGATTCCAAAACAAGTTCATCAGAGCGAATTAGAGCGCAATATGCAACTGTAATAACACGAGACTTCGGATATCTTAAAGGATTACCGAAAGTATGTAATTGCGATAAATGAACATTTTTTACACGAGTTTTTTCATACAGAACACGCTCAGCCGCATCATCCAAGTCTTCTGAAAGTCTTATAAATCCACCGGGAATTGACCATTTATCCATAAAAGGTTCTTGACCCCTTTGGATTAAAAGCACTTGAAGTTCTTTATTTCGGACTGTTAGGATGACGACGTCGACTGTGACTTCGTGGGTTTTAGTTTCTTGCATAATTTTCCCATCTCATTTTCTATTAATAATAACAAAAACATGCAAGAAAATGAAATTTATTTTTTACAACTAATTATCAAATAAATACTTTTTATAACAGCAGCTAAACCGACTAAAATATAAACAATTCTTGCTGGAATAGTCATATCTCCAAGTAAATAAGCTACCAAATCAAATCTGAAAGCACCAACCAAGCCCCAGTTTAATGCTCCGATCAATATTAAAGCATATAGAATTTTTTTAGTAAGACCGCATTCACAAGTTTGCATTTTAAAATCTCCTTTTTATAAGCTGAAAACATTTTAGCCCCTTCAAGTCGATATTTGAAGGGACTAAAGTTTTATTTTTTGAATAATTATTATACTATTCGATAACGTGTTTTGTATGATTCATTTTTACAAAAGCATCCGCAATAGCCGGTTTTGCTAAAAATATAGCTGTTTCTGAGGGAATACAAATAACCTCGGGAGCTTGTTTTTGTTTTGTCATTTTAACCATTGCAGGGTCAGGATTTTGTTTTAAATAGTTATAGTTTGCCATAATTTTTCTGACATAAGCTCTTGTTTGAGAGTACGGAGGGACTCCCCTATGTCTTTTAACGGCACCAGGTCCTGCGTTATAAGCTGCAATAGCTAATTCGAGGGAACCAAAGCTGTCTTGCATAAGTTTCAAATATTTGACGCCACCTTTAATGTTTCCGTTTAAACAATAAGGGTCAATACCTAATGTTCTGGCGGTAGATGGTACTAATTGAAAAACACCCACTGCTCCTTGTGAGCTTCTGGCATTTTTGTTGAATTTGGATTCCTGTTGCGCAATACTTAACGCTAAAGCAGGATCAACTCCTTGTTCTAATGAACATTCTACGATTTTTTCTTTAATTACTGTTTTAGATGAAGAACTTTGTGCTGAACAATTTAAATTTAATGTTAGTAGAGTGATTAAAATAAATAAAATTGTTTTTTTCAAGTCTGAAATCCTCATATTTTCCTCTTGTCTTTCTTCGAAAAATTTCCGCTAAGCGAAAATTCTGATTTTTTCGAGTAATTGTTATTTTGAATTATCGACTAATTGTTAATAAAACAATTGCTTGCTCTACTTATTGTAATACAAAAAAAATTTTTTGGAATTTAAAAAGCTAAAAAAAAGGATTTTTTAGACTATTTTTTATATAAATTCCTATTAAAATTTATATTGAGATTTTTTTCTCTATTGCTTGATATTATTGAATTTTTTATGAATAAAGCTTTATTTTAGTCCTAAAAGTGTTAAGAAATGTAACAAATTTAAATTTCAAGAGTAAAAAGGGGGTTGAAAATAAAAAAGTGAAGACAAAAATCTTCACTTTTTTATTTGTTATTTTGTTTGATTTTTATATCAAAAAATCACCGTTTTCATATATAAGAATATCATCGGCATAAATTTTTCCGCCGTTTTTCATATTCTTAATTAAATCCCAGTGAAGTCCCGATTCATTTTTACCACCGGCTTCTGGGTATGAAGCACCAAGAGCCATGTGAATTGAGCCGCCGATTTTTTCATCGAAAAGGATATTGCCCGTGATTTCTTGAATTTCTTTATTTGTTCCAATAGCTATTTCACCGACAAGGCTAGCACCTTCATCTTGCGCTATCATTTTTTTGACAAAATCTTCGCCTGATTCAGCTGTAACTTCTACCACTCGACCTTTTTCAAGTTTTACCCATACGCCTTTGGCTTCATTTCCACGATAAATTTGTGGGAAATCAAAATAAATTTCGCCTTCTGCTGAATCTTCAACTGGAGAGGTAAAAATCTCGCCGTCAGGGAAGTTATTTAAACCGCAGCAGCTAATCCATTTTCTTCCTTCAGTGGAGAAAGTTATATCGGTTTTTTCGCCCACATAGCGAATTTTGGTTGTTTTATTAAGATATTCAACCAATTTATCCTGTTTTTCTCCGATTTCTTTCCATTTTGAAACCGGGTTTTCTTCGTGCAAATGACATGCATTAAGCAAAAATTCTGTATAATCATCCAAAGACATTTTGCCTTCCTGTGCCAAAGATTCTGTCGGGAAGTCGCAAATTACCCAGCTAAGTTCGCCTTTTGCGGCTCTTTCAAGAAGAATTTTAGACAAAGGCTGGTTTGCGCTTGAGCGTTTTGCTAGTTTTTCAGGAGCAACTTTTGTCATGTTTTTTGTATTATATGGTGCTCCGATTGATATAAATTTGTGTGCGGTTTTATATTCATTTACGGCAAACGGGTCTAAAAACTCTAATTGCTCATCAGAAGCGTATTTGAAGTAACTTTCCACAATTCCTGGCAGTGAGATTTTGCAGATAGGATTTGCTCCTTTTTTCAAAACTTCTTCATAAACCGCTTTAACAAGAGGCTGTGCTTGTGATTCTGCTCTTATGATAACCAAATCGCCTTTTTGGACATCGGTTGAATATTCTACGAGTACTTTTGCGTATTTTTGCCAAATATTTTCCATTTTTGGACTCCTTTTTTAAGTTATATTTGCATAATTAATAATAACATAAATTAAGAACTGTTAAGGGATTTTTAAATTTTGGGCAAATAATTTTTTTAGGAAAGTTTTTATTTATTGTCGACAAAATCACCAAAGGCATTAGATGAAAATAATTCCAAAAGTTTTTCAGAGCGGATATCTGCCAAATATTAAAGGTTCACCTTTTGAAAAAGAAGCTTTTTCTCAGAGATTTAGTGATAATACTTTTGAGTGGGTGAGATATACTCTTTTGCTTAAGCAACAAAAAAAACAACCAGTAGAAATAACACAGAATGAAGTATCAGATTTTTTTAAGCGAAATTATCAAGGTATTAATGTTAATGTTGAACATGGTACAGGATATTTGGGGGCTATTTTTGATAATCAACAAGAGAATTATTTAAATACCCATTTTGCTATGGGTTTGGAATTTTCTAAGAATAAAAAATGGGAAAATGTATTAAATTCTTCTAGAGCTTTTGGTATATTTTTCCATGAGTTCAGACATTTTTGTGACTTAATTACGGCACCAAAGCATTTGGCTAAAAAAGGTATTCAACGTTCTTTATTAGTTGATAAAGTTGCTGATAGTTGTGATTTGTTTTATGACAAGAAAATATATACTTTTATGCCTTCTTTATTTCCTTTGGAAAAGAAAATTCAATCTTTTTTTAAGAAGGCAAAATTTACTTCGCATGAAAAAATAGCTGTTTTGCAAAATTGGAGACATGGAATAAAAAGAGAGATTAATGCTTATGATGATGGCTGCAATAAAACAGCGAAATTAATTAATTTTTTGCGTGATAAAAAGATTAAAAATATTTCGATAGAACCCGCATGGTATGTTAGGGTTTTTAAGGAGTATTTTAAATTTCCGGAAAAACTTAATATTGTTGAATCCATGCTAGCTCAAGAAATCAAAGACCACCGCGCAAAGCATGTAAAATCGCTCAAGGCAAAGAGGATATCGCCTGCTGAACAAAAGTGAAGCATCTCAATTAAAGTAGATTGCTTCGTTAGGATAGCCCTTGAGCGTAGCGATTAGGGATATGCTACCTACTTGGCATTTAATTCCTTGCAATGACAGCTTGGTGCGGGTTGCGATTTTTTCAGAATGGCGTGGTTTTTATTTATTATAAATATGCTCAACGGCATCCACAATAATCGGATCCCATTTTACACCGGCTTCTTCTTTCAAAACACTTACGGCTTTTTCGTGGCTTAGAGGCTCACGATAAGGTCTTTTGGATGTAAGTGCCTGATAAGCGTCCGCTACCGCTATAATTCTTGACCCGAAAGGAATACTGTTGCCTTTCAAACCTTCAGGTTCTCCCTGTCCGTCCCATCTTTCCTTATGATAATGAATATATGGGATGATTTCTGACAGGAAGTTTATATTCATAAGCAAGCTCACACCGACGTTGGGGTGATTGCGAAGCTTTTTCCATTCTTCTGTGGAAAGCTTTTCTTTTTTTGTGAA
>JAEWLZ010000160.1 GCA_023457295.1 Cyanobacteria bacterium OH_PDB_112 | reverse complement strand
AAGATAAAGTGAATCTCCCACATAATCAGCTACCTCGTCAATTTCCAAACGTTGATAACAATGCGCCAAAATTACTGCATTTTTTTCTTTTTTAAGCTGTTTAATTTTTTCTATTATATCTATTTTGTTCATTTTTTCTTTTTTTAAGCTTTGTCTGCTAAATTTTAACACCAAAAAAATTTATCTACAAGGCTTGAAAAACAAGACTTTTAAGAATATTTTTTTTAATACGAAAAAAAGTGTTTTACAATTATTGTTTTCCTATTAACATGGTCTTGTCCGAACTTATTTATGAGGGATAAAAAATGGAAAGAATTTGGATCTTAGAAAAATTATTACCGCCAAAAAATAAAATATTTTTTGATGATTTTGAAAGAGCAGCAGAAGTTTGCAACGAAATGGCAAAAGCTTTCAAAAAAGTTATTGAACAAGATGGAATAAAAGAAGAAGATATAATCGCAACAAGACACTGCAAACATAAAAGCGGCGATATCGAAAGAGAAATTATTAACCGCTTAAACAATACTTTTATAACCCCTATAGACAGGGAAGACATTCAGTGTTTGGCATCAAAATTGAACAAAATAACAAAAAGAATGGTACAAGTTTGCCTCAATTTAAATATCTATAACTTGAAAGTTAAACCAGTTCATATCCTTCATCAGGCAAACACAATTCTACAAGCCACAGAAGAACTAAAAATCGGTGTAGGCTTGCTTAAAACTATTTCTAAAACTCAGGAAATAACAGAAAGCCGCAGCAGAATGAAAGAAATAGAAGGGCATGGCGATGAAATTCACCATACAGCAATGGCAGAATTATTTTCAGGAGAAATCGACGCTATTGAAGTTATCAAATTGAGAGATATTTACAAATATCTTGAAAACACTTTGGATAATTGCTTCGGAGTTTCTGAAGAAATTTTGAACATTGCACTTAAAAATAACTAGTCAAAAAAAGAGTGATAAATATGAGCATAGCAGTAATTTTATTAATTTTGGTAATAGCAATAGCATTGGTTTTTGAATATATTAACGGATTTCATGACTCAGCAAACGCGATATCTATGGTAGTTTCAACTAAAGCACTAAGCCCAAGATACGCTATATTATATGCCGCCTCTCTTGATTTCATAGGAGCGTTGTGCGGAACACACGTTGCCAAAACAATCGGAGCAGGAATAGTTTCTCCTGATTCTATTACACAACTTGTTATTCTTGCCGCACTCTTGGGAGCTGTTGTATGGAATTTAATAACCTGGTATTTCGGGTTACCGTCCAGTTCTTCTCACGCACTTATAGGCGGACTTTTGGGGGCATCTATCGCACATTCTATGATGGGGCTTTTAGGATCTCACCCATTGGTAATTACCATCCCTCCGTTTAGTTTCGAACACCCGTCTTTTCATGTGATAAATATGCATACTCTTACGGCGAAAGTTCTTTGGCCTATGATTACATCTCCTTTCTTGGGTTTTGTTGTAGGATTTTGTATAGTTCTTATCATTCTGCATATTTTCCATAAAGTAAGACCTGAAGTATTAAATAAAAATTTCAGAAAAATGCAGCTTATTTCGGCAGGTTTCTTAGCATTCAGCCACGGCTCAAACGATGCACAAAAAACAATGGGTATTATAACTTTGTCATTAATGACTTTCGGAATGTTGGACAGCAAAAGTTTTGATATTCCAATTTGGGTAATCGGTCTTTGCGCTTTTACAATGTCTATGGGAACAATGACAGGAGGCTGGAAAATAATCAAAACTCTAAGCTCAAAAGTCGTAAAAATGAAACCGCCTCATGGATTTTCGGTTGAAATGGCATCCGCAAGTATAATCTTGACTGCTTCACACTTTGGAATCCCTGTAAGTACTACCCATATAACCTCCGCCGCTATTATGGGCGTAGGTAGTATGGTTAAATGCTCAGCTGTAAAATGGGGAATTGTAAAAAATATAATTATGGCGTGGATTTTTACAATCCCGGTTTGCATAATTCTTTCCGGCGGAATTTATTATTTATTATGCCATACACCTCTTGTAGGCTGCGGCGGATAAAAAATTAATCCAATTTAAAAGCTTTTCTGTAAAACAAATAAAACCCAATACCTCCTATTATAAGATTAGGAAGCCAGGTTGCCAAAAATGGCGGGATTATGCAATTTGCTCCAAAAGAAGAAGATAAAGCGGATAAAATATAGTACAAAAATATAACCCCTATGCTAAACAAAAATCCTCGATTAACTCTAACTCGAGGTGGTGTTATAGCCAGAGGGACTCCTATAAGTACAAATAATACCGACATCATAGGAAGTGCCAACTTGTTATAAAGCTCCATCAAAAATGGCGCAAGCTCAACAGGTTTACTGTGACGATGCTTATATATGTACCAAAGAAGTTTAAATGTACTAAACTCTTTTTGTTTGCCTTCTTCTAGCCTGTTCATCAAATCAGGATTGTTATAATAATCAAGATTTCCGAAAATAGTCGCATTTAAAATTCCGTTATTATCATTTATAGTATAAATCACGCCTTTTCTAAATTCCCAGTAATCCTTTTTTGCCCTGCCTTCTTTTGCCTGCAAAAGCATTGTAGAATTTCTTTTTGATAAATCAAGCACCGTGACTCCATAAAGTTTTTTGTCTGCACATTTTGAAACATAGAAAAGACGCTTTAAATTTCCGTCTTTCATTTCTTTAAGAGTAAAATTTTCTGTTCCATTCGGAACATTTTTTTGCTGTAAAGACCATATAGTAAGTTTTTTGGATTGAGCATTCGCAATAGGAACAATCAATTCATTAATAAAAAGTCCTGATAACATTGCCACAATACCAAAAATAAAAACAGGTCGCGCAATTCTTCCAAGGCTGATTCCGCAAGCTCGCATAGCAGTTATTTCGGACTCAAGACTCATTTTATTAAGCGTCATAACAGTCGACAACAAAACACCCATTGGAATTGTAAGAGAAAGCACCCCTGGAAGTCGCAATATAATTATAAACATAGCGACATTAAAAGGTATCCCGTAAAGACTTATCTGCTTGATAAGTGTCAAAAGAGTATCAGAAGCAAAAATAATTGATGTGAAAATTACAAGCCCCATCAAAAACGTTTCAAAAATATTTTTAAGAATATACCAGTCGAGCGTCCAAAAATATTTATTCAGAAGAAAGACCTTACGAGCTAACTTTCGTAATTTTTTCTTCATCTTTTTGCTTTTTACTAGTTTTTCTATTTTTGCCATGTTGACCCCTATACATTTTAGTTTATTATGATAAAATCAAAAAGTAAAATATATAAATAAAATTCTAGTAGCAAAAGTTACTAATATTTTAATTCAGGAGATGAAATTTATGTCAAAAGCACTCGAAGTAAATGAATCAAATTTTGAACAGGAAGTCAAAAAATCTGAAACACCCGTTGTAGTGGTGGATTTTTGGGCTCCATGGTGCGGACCTTGCAGAAAACTTTCCCCGCTGATTGATGAAGTCGCAGATGAATTTGCAGGAAAAATTAAAGTTGTTAAAGTAAACACAGACGAAAACCTCAAGCTTGCTCAAGAATACAGTATAAGCGGAATCCCAAGCATATTGGTATTCAAATCAGGTGAAGCTGTTGAACGTCTTGTGGGATTAATGCAAAAATCTTCACTTGTTGCTAATATCGAAAAACATCTGTAAAAAATTAGATAAAATTATAGAAACACATCACAAAAAACTTATTACTATTTGTGGTGTGTTTTTATAGTTATCATATTACTTAAACAAAAAAAGTTTTCTTGTCGCAAAATTGAACGAGAAGATAATTCCGGTTGCAAAGATTTTTGCTATAAGATAATAAAAATTCATAACATCTACAAAATAAAACATCAAAAATTCAAAAAGGACTAATCCTATTGCTCCCAGAACGGCAAAAATGCCAAAAGCCTTAAAGCTCCTTGGGGTTTCACTTTTGGTGAATACATATTTTGAACTCAAAACATAATGCAACCCTGATGCTATCATATATGAAATACACGCCGCCAAAAGATAATAAAGCTTAAAAATTTCAACTTGAAAAGCGAGCATAGCAAAATCAAGAGCAGTTATAAAAACCCCCACAAGACAATATTTATAATACTCTTTGAGCAATCTCTTCAATCTCTCGCCTTTAAAAAACTGTTTATAGTAGAATTTAATAATAAATTAGATAATGGAGGTTGTAAATAATGAATTTGGATTTTATCAAAAAACACAGTGAAATGTTTACAATTTTAGGACTTTTAATTGCATTTTATTTTTTGTTTTTCCATAATATTTGGGCATATCCTCTTATGGATGTTGATGAAACACGTTATGTATCTATGTCGAGAGATATGTTTCATACCAAAGATTTTTTGACACTTTATCTTAACGGAGATTTTTTCTTTGAAAAACCTCCATTGTATTTTTGGCTCGAATCTATTTCTTTTGGAGCATTTCATAAAGTTTCTGAATTTACAGCGCGTTTTCCTATCGCACTTTCTGCCACTTCATTATGTTTTTTAATGTATTTTGTCGGCAAAAAAGTAATTTCACGCCGCTATGGTATAATTTCTTCTTTAATTTTGGCAACAAGCCTTGAATTTTTAGTTATGTCCAAAATAGCAATCCTTGATATGCTTTTAGCGACTTGCATATCTTTTTCTTTATATTTTGGACTTATGACATATTTTTGCGATGAGAAAAATAAAAAATTCTTTTGGTGGGGATTTTATATTTTTTCCGCTTTTGCAGTATTGGCAAAAGGAATTCCCGGGTTTGTAATCCCTTTTGGGGCAATGTTTTTTGCCGGAATTTTTAGCAAAAAACTGGGTGAATATTTCCGTCCTCAATATTTTTTGACAGGTTTGGTTTTATTTATGGCAATAGCTCTCCCATGGCATTTAATTATGCTTGATATGCATAATCCGCTATTTTTCAATGAATATGTTATGAAGCACCACCTTTCACGTTTTATAGGCTCGCAAGAACTCGGTCGTGAACAACCCTGGTTTTATTTTATTTTAATGATGTTATGGGGGTTAATTCCCTGGATAGCTTCCTTTATCAGCATGTCCGCCCATTTTGTGCGAAATTTTAATTATAAAAAAATTACTGATTTTAAATTCGAAAATCAGACCTCTCAAGAAGAATTCATTATTTTTAATATAATTTCTTTTGTATTCATATTATTATTTTTCTGATCATCAAGCACAAAACTTATGACATATATTTTACCGATTTATGCTTCAGCTTCATTTTTACTTGCAAACTATTGGGAAAAGTATATTTGGAATGGCGAAGATAAAAAAGCTATCGTAATAGGGGTTTATATCCTAAACTCTGTTTTAATTTTAGCGGCAATTGCAATAGCTTTTTCCGGCTTCTTTCTTCCTGCTGAAATTAAAGCCGATATTGCGGAAATCAAATGGTTTGCGGCAATTTTATTTTCTGTTTTGCCTACAGCAGGCATTATTTTTGCAAAAAAAGATAATCGCCTAGGTGTTTTTGCGTCTTATGTGGCTTTTATTCTTATTTTATCGGCTTTTGGAACACATAAAATTTTCAATATAGATTACAAATTCGGACAAAATGACTTGATAGAATACGCAAAATATGCAAAAAATCATCACAAAGCTCTTGCAACTTTCAAATTCGGAAGAAGATACAGTCTTTTGTATTATTATGAAGATAAAGTAAAATTCCAACAAGAAGAGAATTACAAATGGCTTAAAGACTTTTTGGCAAAGCCTGAAACCGTTGTTATTGTAAGAAATAAACAACTTGAAGAAATATCAGAAAAGGCTGAATTCACGGTAATTAAAAAAGGTCGCAAATACAGCCTTGTAAAATCCAAATAATTAATCGTTATGGCGGTATTTAAACCACATAAGCATATCAGCGGAAACAAGTACACAATTCAGAACATAAAGCCATATCACCACATCAGGATGATAAAAAACTTTATGAAGGATTCCCGCAATATAGCCTATTACTATTAGTGATAAAAATATTATACTTTTACCTTTTACATTTTTAGTTTTATAGGTTTTCATAACCGCAAAAGGCCAACTTGCGCCGAAACAAATTAACATTATAACTTCAAAAAGACTGAAATGGTGCATTTTTTCTCCTCTCAATCGGGCTAAAATCTTAGATGCCTTATAGACGCCCAAATTGCTATTACTACCGAAATAAGATTCATAATATTGCTAACATAAAAGATTGTAAAGAGCGCCAAAGTATTTAAAAAACCTATATCAACGCTTGAAAAAAACACCGCAATAGGATTATAAACAATACTAATAAGCGTCAAAAAGCCCGCCAAAATTATAAATCTTTTTTCTTTACGAAAACCTGAATTTCGAGTTATTGTTTTTGAAATCGCAAAACCAACCAAATAAGCGCACAGCCAACTTATAAACATACCGAAAGGTTTTACAAAATTGTACAAAAACCCAACCAGAATTCCCGCCAAAAATGCCTGTAAAATAGTATGAGCCCAACTCATCGCAGATACCTTAAGAGCATTTTCAGCTAATTCAGCCTGCGCACAATCAGGACAATGGTATCCGATAGTAGCAGAATGCAAACACTTTGTGCATATCGGATTTCCACACGCAGAACAACTTATGCGAGTGGGCGTCTCTTTATGAATATAACAAAATCTCTCAATGCTCATAATAAAGTTATACTATAAAACTAGCCGGTTGTTAAAGATTTTTACGAAAAAATAATGTATTCTCATAAACGTATAAATTTTAAAAAGGGCTTTTTATGGACAAGGAAACACTCCCTTCGAACTTCCCGAATATAGATGACAAAATTGAACTCGCAAGGGATTTGGTACGCGAACAAAATTTCGTTCAGGCAAGAAAATTTTTAGAAGAATTGATAAAACTTTCTCCAAAGCATCCTGATATAAACTATCTTTTGGGACAACTATACGAAGTGGAAGAAAACTACAAAAAAGCCGTTGAATGCTTTGTTATTTTACTTGAATACGATGCCTCTTATGAACTTAGATGCCGCATAGCACAATGCTTTCTTGACGGAGAAGATTACGATAAAGCATACATGCTTTTTAAAGAACTCTATCAGGAAAATTGTGAAGACTTAAACGTAGTTGAACAATTTGCGCACGTATCAAGAATCATAGGACAAGTCGACGAAGCCGTTATCGCATATAATTTTATGCTCGATACAGATAAAAATAACCTTGTCGCACTGACACAACTATCAGAAATTTATTATGATTTGGAAGATAAAATGAATCATTACCTGATAAAAGCCAAGCTTAATTACATAGAAAATATGCTATCAAGCGCCGCAGACTGTCTCAAAAAAGCTCTAAATTATTCCAGTGATGATGAAGACATAATAAATATTTTACTCAATTTGGGTAAAGTCCTTACAGAAGCCGGCAAATATCATGATGCAATGGAACAATATCAATTTATACTAAATCTTGAACCTGACAACCATATGGCAAAAGAACAAATCAAATTTTTAACAAAAAAAATAGAAAAATATGATGAAGAAGCCGAATGGGAAGAAGAAACATCTTCAGGATGGGTAGCCAAATTGGTCGCTTTTTTCGGATTTTTCTAAATATACTATAAAAACTATTGACCAAAACTCCAAAAACCGTCAAAATACTCTTATGGACATTCAATTTGACAAGCATTCTCTAATGATTAACGGCAAACGTGCTTTTATAAAAAGTGCCGCTTTGCATTATTTTAGATGCCCCGGAGAAAAAACCTGGAAAGACCGTCTGAGAAAATTTAAAGCAGCAGGGTATAATACAGTGGACTTGTACTTTTGCGCAAATTATCACACCGAAAAAGAAGGAATATATGACTTTTCAGGAATAAAAGATATATCTCGTCTACTTGAAATAACAAAAGAAATAGGGCTATTCGTAATTGCACGCCCCGGACCTTTTATCAATGCGGAAATTGCCGCGGGCGGACTTCCTTTTTGGCTTTTAAGCAAAAAAGATATCATCCCGAGAAACAGAGTCGGGGGTGATTATGTTTATTCCAAAGGTTATATGGAATTTGTCCAAGAATGGTACGAACAAATTATTCCTGTTTTAAACAAGTTTGATAATATTATCGCATTCCAAATTGAAAACGAATACTCGACAAACAATATGGAAACCGAGTATATGCAAGAACTTTATAATATGGCTAAAAGTATGGGAATAAAAGCTCCTATTTTCCATAATGACGCATATTGCGCGGGACTTTATGCGGATATTTTGGATATTTACGCATGTGATACCTATCCTTTCTTTTCTCCCGAACAAAACTGGCGTGAAGAAAGTTTCAGCTTCGACACTCTTGATAACCTCGAAAATACTCTCAGAATGTATAAAACCGATGCGCCTTTGTTCATAGCGGAAATGCAAGCCGGTTGGTTTGATAAGTGGTGCTCTAAAGGCTACTGCAAAATCCGTGAACCTTTAGGCAGCGAACATATTAATATAGTAACCAAAACCGCTCTCTCGCAAGGCGTTACAATGTTCAATCACTATATGGGTGCAGGAGGAACTTCCTGGGATGATATGGCGTGCGATGAAGTTTATTCTTGCTATGATTTTGCCGCACCAATAGGTGAAAACGGAATTCCGCAGACTAATTATTACAAAGCGAAAGAAATAAACTATTTTTTGGATGCTTTTGACTTCTCTGTAACTGACGCCTGTGATAATCCGGAAGAATTTGAATTCGATGAAACTCTTTTTGTAAAAACAAGAAAAGACTCGATAAATAATTGCAACTGGATTTTTGCCAAAAACCTTCAATCCGAAATAAAAACTTTAAAAACTCCCGAAGGTGAATTTGACATAAAACCTTATGATATGAAAATTCTTGCTCATAATTTGGCTCTTAAAGGCTGTCATTTGGATTTTTCATCACTTTCGATAACAGGTAAAATTCAAAACGAAAACAAAGAAACTATTTTGATTTTGCTTGAAAATTCAAACTATTTAAAAATATCAGATTATGATGATTTTGAAATTGACGAAGAATTTCTTTATACCCAAAAGGACGGGACAACAGTACTTAGC
>JAEWLZ010000159.1 GCA_023457295.1 Cyanobacteria bacterium OH_PDB_112 | reverse complement strand
TACTTTAATGGCAAAAAATAATGTAACACCTCAAGAAGTTTTAAATAATTTGGATTCGAGAAGAAAATGAAAATAATAAATTACGAAAATTTAGAAAAAGAATTCTTTGTCTGCAACGAATTTGAAGGAACAGAATCTGTATCGCAAATTATTAAAGAAGTTAAAATCCACGGTGACGCTGCCGTAATCGAATATTCAAACAAATTTGGGGATGGCAACCTAAAGACATTAGAGCTTACTCAAGAAGAAATCCAACAAGCACTTGGTTCTGTTTCTGATGAATTTTTAGAAGCTGTAAAAACTTCAATAGCAAATGTTAAAACATTCGCACAAAAACAATTTTTGAGCATAAATAATATCGAAATCAACCTGAATGATGCGATTTTAGGACATACCATAATACCGCTTAAGAGTACAGGTGCTTATGTTCCGGGCGGGAATTACCCTCTTCCGTCATCAGCCGTTATGTCTGTTGTTCCAGCAAAAGTAGCGGGAGTGGAAGAAGTCATTGTCTGCTCTCCAAAAATAAAACCCGAAACAATAGTGGCAGCACATCTTGCAGGTGCAGACAGGATTTTCAGAGTCGGAGGAGTTCAGGCAATAGCCGCAATGGCTTATGGTACAGAAAGTATTCCGAAAGTCGATAAAATAACAGGCCCTGGAAATAAATATGTTACAGCGGCAAAAAAAGAAGTTTATGGAATTTGCGGGATAGATTTTTTGGCAGGACCGTCAGAAATTATGATAATCGCAGACGAAACTTCAAATCCTGATTTTGTAGCCGCAGATATGCTTGCCCAATGCGAACATGACACAGATGCACGCGCATATCTTGTAACAAATTCTGCGAACTTTGTACAAAAAGTTGAACAAAGTATTCAAAAATTCTTACCCAAACTTGCAACAGTAGAAATAGCAACGCAATCAATTGAAAAATCTTTTGCAATTTTGGTTAAAAATTGGGATGAAGCAATTCAAATTTCAAACAAAAAAGCCCCCGAACATCTTGAAATTTGTTTTAATGGAGCAGAAGAATTTATGCCCAAATTTACAAATTACGGGTCACTTTTTATAGGAAACTATTCAGCGGAAGTTCTCGGTGACTATTGCTCGGGAACAAACCATGTTTTACCGACAAACGGTGCCGCACGCTACACTGGAGGCTTGAGCATTTTTGATTTTATCAAAATTCAAACTTATCAGGAAGTAAAAAAAGGGTCATCTCTTTTTGCAACCGCATCAAAACTCGCTCAAACAGAAGGCCTAGCGGCTCATAAACTTTCTGCGGATTTGCGAAATAGCCGAAACTAAGAATGACAAATAAATAAAATTCCTCTATAATAAACTAACATAGTAAACAAAGGAATTAGGATTATGGATGAAAAAGATTTGGAAAAAGGTACTTTAGCGGATGGTTTAGGTCTAAAACTCGTTGCAGCATTGCAAAATCAAACCGATACCGATGGTGATTATATTGAAGAACCGGTTGTTGTTCCTGCTGAAAAAACGGAAATTAAACCCGCTAAATCAACGCCACAGATAAATGTATCTAGCGACAATTATGTTTTATCCGAAAACGTAACAAAGCTTATTCATCTTGTAAACAGCCTTCCCGCTGACGTATCAAAACAAACAGGCGCAATAATCATCAAACAAACCATGGAAGCTATGGGGATTTCGATGAAAGACCTTATAATTGAAGCAAAACAAGTTCAAGAAAATATCAATACCAATATCCGCAACTGCATGAGCGATATTGAAGAAGCTAAAGCGACTATCAAAAATCTTGAATCCCAAATTGGTGATTACAAAAATCTTTCAACCGAATTAAACGACCTTGTAGGACTTTTTATAGTTACAGAGCCTAAATAATAGCTATTTTTAAAACAAAACTTTTTTGACGTTTTTAAAGAAATTTTGTACTTGCTTTTGGCGTTTAAGAGATTTCTCTTTTTCTGCGGCTATGGCACTGTCTAGCGGAATCATACTTTTTGTTTCAAGAACTCTTTTTTTAATAAATTCATCTTTTTTAAGACCTCCGCCGTTGTTTTTTTGAAAATTATTTAGCGCCTCGACCAATGCGGGATCTTTTTGGCGTAATTCTTCAATTTGCCTGTTTTCAATCTCCTGATTTTTTATAGTTTCTACAAGATTGTAGCAGGAGGCAATGCCTAAACAAGACAGCGTTGCGACTAAAGCTATGTTCCCTAAGCCTATTTTCATAATTTATCCTTTTAGTTTTGCAGAATATATATATTTTAAAGATAAATACAAAAAATTTTGCTAATTTTACAATAATTTGTTAACAATCTTAATATTTTTATTATTTATGAATAAATTTAAAACCTACTAACTATAAAGAAGTTTTAAGATGATTTCAAATTTAAACAATTTTTTTTATGTTTGGCTTTTATATGGGTATAAAAAGGATCGGAAATGAAAGTAAATTGCATTAATACAAATTTTGATAACAGAAAAAATCATCCGGCAAAAACCAATTTCTCAGGTTATTTTGCCTGTCCTTTAAAAGAAGTTTACTTGCAACCATCGTATACTCTTGGCTTTGATGTACTTGTTAAAAACTTCATAGAAAGTACAAGGCAGTATTTTGATGTTGTGGTGCAATACAAAGACAGACTTCTCAAAAACGATTTTGTTAAAAATCCAAGAGGTGAATTCCAAGACTTTATATATGCGAATTGTTGGAGTCAGGACAATAAAGTATTCCTTGAGAACGGTAAGTTAGGAATATTCCAGAAACACCAAGCGAAAGATGTAGCAATTGATTTGGCTGAAAAATTAAAGACAAAAACACATCTTATAGACAATGATTTTGAGGGGGGCAATTTTTTCCTTGGTAAAAAACAAAATGGAGATAATATAATTTTAGCCGGTGTGGACTCTGTAAAAAATGTAGATAGACAGCAAATATCTGAGATATTCAATATCAAAAACGAAAATATTTTTACAATACCGCAGCCTGATTATCATATTGATTTGATGATTCGCCCCCTTACATATCCTGACGTATTGGTAGGAGATATAGATTTGACGCTTGAAAAGGCGAGAAACAATTCTTCTTCAGGTCTTTATCGTGATTCTTATTTCAGGTTTTTAGAAAAGAAAAAAGCAGAGAAAACAGAGGAAAATAGGAAATACGGGTTGAATTTCGCTTCGACTGAAACTATCGTAAAAACCCTCGAAGAACAAGGATTTAACCCGATAAAAGTGCCCGGTGTTTTGTACAAAAATGATGTAAATTATATGAATGCACTAGTCCATCAAAACCCTGACGGGACAATGGTTTATATTACAAATAAAAGTGACAGGATAGCATCCGGGATAGATTTTGACAATATTTTCGCAGAATCTTTAAAAGAACAGGTTCCTGCTGTTAAAAAAATAATATTTATGGAAAGCGCTGTGGATCGTAATGGTCATTCAATGCTCAGTGCTTATCTTTCAAAATCAGATGGCGGTGGATTGCATTGCTTGACAAATGAAAGGCCGGATTTTGAGGCTTGGAATAAATTTAATATTTCATAAAAAAAACCGACTTCTTTTGAAAGTCGGTTGAAGTCTTTTCGGACTCCTCTAAGCGGTTAGTGAAAGGTATGTCGGTGTGTGTGTTGGTTGAAAAATCTCTTAAGTGACTTGCCTCTACTTGTTTTATTCCTCTTTACATATATATAAAAACAGCACGATATAAAAAATTGCTAAATTGGATGCATTTTGTATATAATATTTTTAATATTTCTTTACATTAAATAAAAAATCACTGCAACGGAAGGCTTTCCACGGTAATTACAAAAATTCTGTATTAAAGACATAAGTCCAAATTTTTGATAAAATGATTTTATGGAAAAAATTCTTTTAATTACTGATGATGAACTTCTTGCAAACACCTGTTCGGATATTTTTTCGAAAAATAATTATGCTTTTGAATCAGTAAATAATAAAAAATCTATCGAACTTGTAATACCGGAGTTTTCGCCCGATGTGGTTTTATTGGATATAGATTTTGACGGGGCGGATGTTCAGATGCTTTGCAATAATCTGAAATTTTATTCACAAAGTGATGATATTCAGCTTATTTTAATTACTGACGGGGAAAAAGAACTAAAAGATGCTCTGGGAAGGGTTGACGGTTACATCGTAAAACCTTTCAAAGAAGATGTTTTATTGTCGACAGTAACTGCACATTTACGCACCAAAAAACGTCTTGATATGATTTTTTCCAAGACTAGCGAACTGGCGCGAAGCTTATATCAGCTTAATGTTATGTACGACACCAGTTCACAGCTTGCAGGAACTCTTGATAAACAAAAGCTTATAAATGTTATGAAAGAAGGCTTTGAACGCAGTATAAGTTTTTCTATGTGCGCTATTTTGCTTGTTTCAAATGAAAATGTAAAACTTTTGATAAGCTCTCTCCACCCTGTTTCGACAAGACTTGAAACAGCAATGAAATTAAGAATGATGCTAAATTACAGAAATCTATTTGCGGATAAAAAACCGCCTTTTGATTTTGGCATAGATTCTATTTCGGTAACAAAATCTTCAAAACACTCCGATGGAACTTTTGATATAAAAATCGTAGATTATGATACGCTGTTTTCACCTATAAGCACAGCTGACAACTTTTTTGGACTTGTGGAAGTCTTTTGGGA
>JAEWLZ010000158.1 GCA_023457295.1 Cyanobacteria bacterium OH_PDB_112 | reverse complement strand
CTCATCATATAGCGCTGCACCGAGGCTTTCCATGCCACACCACGGCGCGAAAGAAAGGCGGATTTTATCAAGCTGTTTGATCCAATTACCCGTTCATAATCATCGTATTGTCCAACCTTCTCATCCCTGCTTTTTGCCCTGTCGCGCTCACGTCTGGCGCGCCGGGCTGCTTTCCGATCTTCGCTTGTCATCCATTCTCCTCTCTTAATAATCGGCGCGGCGTACAGGCTTATAATCGCGCGCTGTTCTACCTGCATAGCGATACCGGGCATGAAAGCGGTATTGCGTGCGATTCCCGCCCATGCAAGCAGCGTCCGCCCGATCGCATCGCCGCGCATATTTAGCCCCTTTCGGGCTCGGTTGCTTCCTCCTTCCTGTCTGACGCTGATTTCAGCATATAATGCTTACTATGTCTGGTCTTTGACGGAATCAGATTGGCGCGCTCAGCCATGTGTTGGCCGCGCTCGCGTTGTTGGGATTCCCGTTGTTGTTGACATTGGCGAAGTTCGTGGCACTGCCGCCATAGGACGACATGCACCACCAGTTGTAGCGGGAACCGCTCCGGGGATTTAACAGGAAGCAACCTGTGAAGCAGCCTTGTCCTTTTGCAGCTTGGAGCTTTTTCTCCATGCCCGGAGCAAGGCGGATTCCCTGAGTAAGCGCCCGCCGACATCGTCCAGCTTGTCCACATCGATCGGGAGAACAAGAACCATGCGCTGAATCTCTTGGATAACAATCTCATTCGCGTTGATGGCCTTCTGCTGCTCGTCTTTTCGCTTGTCAAGCTCGGCTTCGTCGGTCGGGTATATGGTATTTGCCGCTACGATATGCTTTTGAAGCGATCGCACGGATTCAAGAATAGGAATGGCATAAACGTATCGGTATTTCTTTGGAACGTTCTTCTCGTTCATTAAGAATCGCGTCAGAAAAATTTCAATCTCCTGCGCATTGTCCCAAAATTCAAGGCCGGTAGGTTCGTGGTTTCTCCTGAATACGCTGCTCATGGTTTCGCCTCTTTCCATCCCGCCCCACGAGGGGGCGGGATTATAGGAGCTATGCGATCAGGAAGCAGATGGGCGCGCTCAGCCCCGCGCCGGCCGCGCTCGCGGGGTGGGGAGTCCCGGTGTCGGTGACAGCGGCGAAGTGCGTGGCACTGCCGCCATAGGACGACATGCACCACCAGGTGTAGCGGGAACCGCCATTACCGAGGCCCTTAATTACATGACGGAGGCTGTCGCGGAAGATGGGCCACTGAACCGCGAGGCCCGATCCCCACTGATGCTCGCTCCATGCGTCTCCGCCCCAGACCTCGCGTTCGCTCGGCAGAAAGAGCTTCCCGCGGTTCTCCCAGTACCAACCTGTCGCAGATGTCACACCGGATGCCTTTGCTTCGGCCAGATAGCGCATCCCGGCGCTATTGGGGCCAGCGTAGATGTACGCTCCGATGCCCGTTGCCTCCACAAGAGGC
Organism: Cyanobacteria bacterium OH_PDB_112; assembly: GCA_023457295.1. Lineage (GTDB taxonomy): Bacteria > Cyanobacteriota > Vampirovibrionia > Gastranaerophilales > CAJFVJ01 > JAEWLZ01. Next base: position 1,173 of record JAEWLZ010000158.1, on the reverse strand, counting down.
AAGATGCCGTTGGATGCGTTGTTTAGCGTCTCGTACAGCGCCGATCCCACCCATGGCGTTGCGGCACTCCCGTTATACCACGTGGCATCTGCGCTGCGCATTTGAAGTGTCATCGGTATCAGATCGCGTGACGCAAGCACAAGGTGGTGGGCCGTTATTGCGCTGTCGGAATAATTTAGATAGGTATCAATCCCGGCCACTTCAAGCTTAAACACGGCGGACGATAGGCTTTTGCTTGCGGCTGCCGCATAATCATAAAATGATCCGGTCAGCGTGATTGGCCAGTAATCGCCCACGTGAATCTTGCTAAAGTCCCCTGCGGTAACAGCGGCATGCAGGGCGGCGGCGTTGGCGAAAACCGTTGATAGGTCGGTGCCTTCATAGGCGTAATTGTGTATCGCGTTTTTCTCGATCTGCGTGGCCCGCGCGTCGTTCGCGGTTTCGTAGGCCGCAAGGTCGCTCGCTACCTGCTGGCGGGCCGTGGCTGCATCGGTTTCAACCTGGGTTATTCTTGTGTTCAGCACCTTCCCTTGCACGGCCGCCAGAGGCTTTGCGGCCTCAGTGCTGATCAGGTTGTCCACTACGTCCGCAGCGTTCACTTTTTCGGATAGCGCTACGGATACTTTCTTTGTGTCCGACGCGCTCACATTGATGTTGTCTGCAGCAATATTCACGTTTCCGTTCACGTGCTGGATACCGTTTACCGATGTGGTAAGCCCATCGTGCCCCGGCACCAGCCCGAACGTGATCTTTTTATGCCCGTCTACATCCTCAACTGTTGCCGTCGGTTGTCCTCCCACTGCTACCGCTTGCGCTTCCACCGTCATCCCAGTTATGGCCGCTGCCGCGGCCGCTGCTCCGGCCGCGGCTGTTCCTGCGTTTTCCGCTGCTTCGTTCGCTGACGCTTCTGCCGTTCCGGCATCCGCCGCCGCGTTCTCCGCGGCTGTTGCTGCCGCGATTGCCTGCGCCGCCGCCGTAGCTCCTGCCGCCGCCGCTTCGTCTGCCGCGTCCTGTGCTTCGTTTACCAGCGCTTCCGCTTCCGTCATTCTGGCGTTCAGCGTCGCTTCCGCGCCGGCCAGATCGTCCGCGATCTGCTGTCGGGCCGTTGCGGCCTCCTGCTGCACCAGCAGTATCTGGTTGTTTGCCGCGGTGATCTGGTCGTATAGCGTGTTC
>JAEWLZ010000157.1 GCA_023457295.1 Cyanobacteria bacterium OH_PDB_112 | reverse complement strand
GAAAATACTATACAAAAAAATTTGTTTTAACAAATTTTTTTTGTTACTATTTTAGTAATAGATAAAATAGGAGAAAAACATTGCGCCATAACAAATCAAAGCTAACTTTTTTTATCTTCGCGAGCTTGATTTTAGGAGTTATTTGCGGATGGCTTTTCCCTGAATTCTCAACGCATTTAAAACCATTGTCTGCAATGTTTCTTCGAATGATAAAAATGATTATATCACCTTTGATATTTTCTACATTGGTAGTCGGTATAGCAGGGCATGGAAGTATAAAACAATTCGGCAAAATAGGAATTAAAACTATTCTTTATTTTGAAATTGTTACAACAATGGCATTATTCATAGGTCTTGCGACAGCAAATTATTTTCAACCAGGCACGGGTTTTCACATAGATACTTCTGCTAAAAACATAGCTATAGTTCAAGAAATGGGTCATATACATGTAAATTCTTCTTTAGCAGAAACTATTTTACATATGATTCCAACTAGTTTTACTGATTCTATGGCGAGAGGTGATATCCTTCAGGTAGTATTTTTTGCGGTATTTTTTGCGATAGCTTTAGGTTCAATAGGCGAAAAAGGCAAACCTGTTTTTAACTTTTTGAGTTCACTTTCTGACATTATGTTCAAAATAACTGAATATGTAATGTTTTTCGCGCCGATAGGTGTATTCGCAGCAATAGCAAATACCATTGGTGAAAATGGTATTTCGGTATTAAGTATTTATGCCAAACTTATCGGAACATTATACTTGGCACTGGTGATTTTTATAATATTTGTTTTACTTTTGGCTTGTAAAATTTGCAAAATACCTTTCTTCGGACTAATAAAAGCTTTGCAAGAACCTGCTTTATTAGCTTTTTCAACTGCAAGTTCAGAAGCCGCACTCCCCAAAGCAATGGAAATTATGGAAGAATTCGGAGTCCCCAGAAAAGTTGTAGGCTTTGTAATGCCGACAGGTTATTCGTTTAATCTCGACGGAAGTACTTTATATTTATCTCTTGCTGTAATGTTTGTAGCTCAAGCATCCGGCATTAATCTTGATTTACATCAGCAATTAATGATAATGCTTATGCTGATGTTAACAAGCAAAGGCATTGCGGCTGTACCAAGAGTATCGCTTATTGTACTTACTGCAACTTTAATCAGTTTCAATCTACCGATAGCCGGCGTTGCTATTTTGTTGGGAATAGACCAAATTCTTGATATGGGAAGAACAACAGTTAACCTTATCGGAAATTGCGTCGCTACAACAGTTATAGCAAAGTGGGAAAGGGTTTTTGACTATAATAAAATGTGTGAATACCTTGAAATTTCAAACATAAAAGTTAGCGAAAAATACCAAAATATAAGACATATGTATAATAAAAAGATTGCGGAAGAGTCTGTAACGGGTTAATTTAAAATGAAAATAGTTTGTTTTGATGTAAAAGATTATGAACGTGAAAAACTTGAAACATTTTCAGATATTTTTGACGAAGTAATTTTAATAGAAGATAGCTTTCATATAAATTTTGAAAAAAATTTGCCGCAAATACAAAATGCTGATGTAATCTGTGTATTTGTAAATTCAAGAGTTTTTGCAGACAAGCTTGAAAATTTGACTAACTTAAAACTTATTGCCACTCGTTCTACTGGATTTTCGCATATTGATTTAGAATATTGCAAAAATAATAATATTCCTGTTGTTACAGTACCCCGTTATGGAGATATAACTGTCGCTGAATATGCTTTTGGGCTTTTATTTAGTCTTTCAAAAAAAATTATGCTTTCAAGTTCAAATTTGAAAAATAATATAATCGAACCAGAAAAATATATAGGGTTTGATATTTTCGGAAAAACAATAGGCGTAGTAGGAACAGGTTCCATAGGCAAACAAGTTTGCCGTATCGCAAACGGTATAGGGATGAATGTCCTCGGCTATGACCTTTATCCTGACAAAGAAATCAGTGAAAAATATAATGTTAATTTTGTAAGCCTTGATGAACTTTTGACAAATTCTGACATAATTTCTGTTCATGTTCCAAGTACAAAAGAAAATATTCATCTTCTTGATGAAAAAGAATTTGAAAAAATGAAAAATGGTGTAGTTATCATTAACACCGCAAGAGGCGAAATAATGAATACACAGGCACTCTACAATGCTCTTTTATCAGGAAAAGTAGCAGCAGCAGGACTTGATGTGGTTGAATGCGAAGATATTTTGACAAATCAAGATGTGTTTTTACAAAAAGATGAATGTAAAAACAATACTTGTCTTAGAAAAACATTGTTAAACCACAGACTTTTAACAATGCCTAATGTAATAGTAACTCCGCACGTGGCCTATGATACAAAAGAAGCAATAGAAAGAATATTGGATACGACTATTGATAACATTAAAAGCTTTTTCTCGGGAAAAATTCAAAATAATGTTGTAAAATGAATCTTTGCTTTTAATTTTTGTAGTTGATTTAACTAAATTTTTCGAAGTTTTAGCCGAAATAGTATTCAGTTAGGAATTTTGAAAATGGCAAAAATTATAGAAAACTCGCAAGGGCGAAGAATGATAAGACTTTCTATTGACGATATTTTTATGGTAATAGGTCAATACCAGCAACTTTCTGCATCGAAAATTCTTGAAGAACCCGATGCGAGAAAACTTTTGTCTAAAAACTTTTTTTATCTTCCTGAAGATATTTGACATGCACCTTTAAGTCGATCAACTTCTGACAATAAATCTTTTTTTGAAAAATCATAAGCAATCATTTCCCACGGTAAAATTTCTTCATGATGAATATCTCTATTCGTATACCATTCGAATGGAGGCAAATTATTCATTTTTTCATTATAAGTCTTATAAGCTCGATTAATACTTCCTAGCGATGCGGAATTTTTACAAAATTCCACCAAAACTCCCGCTAAGCGTCTATCGCCTCTTGATATAAGTCCTTGAATGTTATCCCATTTAATACTTGTAGGACGATACTTTATTCCGGCTATGTGGAGATTTTTCTTTAAATAATCATTTTTAGCTTCAAGAGATTTGATTTTTTCTCTGCCAAACCACTGAAAAGGAGTATGTGCCTTTGGAACAAAAGATGAAGAACTGAGTGTAAATGAAAATCCCTTGAATTCTTTCTGAAGTTTTTTCATAAGTGAACAAAGTTCATCTATATCCGCCATTGTTTCTGTCGGAAGACCAATCATAGAATACATTTTCAGACCAGTAAGACCATTTTCTTGAGCTATTCTGACACTTTCAAAAATTTGTTCTTCGCTAAGTCTCTTATTGATAAAATCTCTTAACCTTTGAGAACCTGCTTCAATCGCTATTGTTGAAGATTTTTGCCCTGCCTTGGCAAGCATTTGAACAATTCTGGGATTAATTCTATCAGCACGCAAAGAAGAAATTGAAACCTCAAATTTTTGATTTTCGAGTCTGCTTAAAATATATTCGGTAATTTCGTCAAATCGAGGATGAGCACTTACCAACGCTCCCAAAAGACCTATTTTA
>JAEWLZ010000156.1 GCA_023457295.1 Cyanobacteria bacterium OH_PDB_112 | reverse complement strand
AATTGAGCCTACACAATATTCTATCGCTGTTCAAAAAGCCAATGCTTCAGTTTCAAATGCAAAAGCTTCTTTAATTGAACTTGATAAAAACCTCGTTCGTATAAGACAGCTTGTTTCTAATGATTATGTGAGCCGTTCCGAGTATGATAAAGCTCTTGCAAACAGAGATATGGCAAGAGCAAATTTGGCGGCCGCAAGGGCTGAATTGGCAGAAGCAAGATTAAACTTGAATTATACAAATGTTACAGCTCCTGTTTCTGGAAGAATAGGGAATTTGGCGGTAACAGAGGGTAATCTGGTTGACTTGGCAACTCCTTGTCTTGCAACAATCGTAAGTCTCGACCCTATTTATGTAACTTTTGATATATCTGCAAGGGATTATCTTTTGTTGCAAAAAGCGATTGTTAACAATCAGGCTTTTGTAAAACTAAAATTACCTGACGGTACAATGTATCCGATTTGTGGAAAACTTGATTTTTATAACAATAAAATTGAAGAGATGACAGGGACTGTAAAGTTAAGAGCCACTTTTTCAAATCCTGACAATATGCTTTTGCCGGGTGAATTTGTAGAAACATCAATAGCTTTCGGGAATCCTCATGGGGTTTATACTTTACCGCAAAACCTTGTTTTGCAAAATTCCAAAGGAAAATACGTTTATGTTTTGAATAAAGACAATAAAGTTGCGATGCTTCCTGTTCAAGTTGGTGATGCTGTCGGTGATAAGTGGATTATAACAAATGGTTTGACTCCCGAAGACAGAATTATTTCTGATAATTTACAAAATTTAAGACCTGATATTAAAGTGAAAGTTAGGAAATAACAATGTTTTGCAGATTTTTTATAGATAGACCGCGTTTTGCGATAGTAATTTCTTTAGTGATACTTCTTGCCGGAATTATTTGCGCATTTAATTTGCCTCTTGAAGAATACCCTAAAATAACTCCTCCTCAGATTACGGTTATGGCGAATTATCCGGGAGCAAGCTCAGATGTAGTGGAATCAACCATAGCAGCACCCATAGAAAATATTATGAATGGTGTTGAAGATATGATATATATGACATCTGACAGTACCACGAGTAATTATGTTTTAAATGTATTTTTTGATGTGGGGACAAATCCTGATTTGGCACAAATCAGGGTACAAAACAGGCTCGCTCTTGCCGAGTCACGTTTGCCTGAAGAAGTCAGAAGGATGGGGCTTACCGTTAAAGAAATGGTTAGCGGTCCGGGTTTGATGCTTATAAATATATATTCTCCCGATAATTCTTTTAATACTCTCGATTTGAGCAATTTTGCTTCAATAAGGGTAAAAGATGAGCTTTCCAGAATAAAGGGTGTCGGAGAAGTGAGAGTTTTTGGGGCATCAGAATATTCAATGAGGGTATGGCTCGACCCTAAGAAAATGGCAAGTTTAAATGTGTCTTCATCTGAAGTTTTAAGAGCAATAAGAGCGCAGAATATGCAAGTTCCTTCAGGGGAAATAGGGCAAGCTCCTTCTGACCAAAATCAAAAAATGAAATATATAATAACAACTAAGGGCAGATTGTCAGACCCTGAGGAGTTTAAACAGATAATAATTCGTTCAAATTCAGATGGTTCAAGCCTTCGTCTTTGTGATATTGCAAGAGTCGAATTAGGTGCGCAATCTTATGCCTCAGAAGGTCGTGTGGGCGGTAAACCTACTGCGCTTATGCGTGTAACCACAAACTCTAACGCCAATTCTATAAAGCTTGCAAAACAAGTTAAAGCCAAAATGGCTGAACTTCAAAAAACATTTCCCGCCGGAATTTCATATGATGTTGTGCGTGATGAAACTGAATTCATTAATAAATCTCTTGAAGAAGTTACTCATGCAATAGTTTTGGCGGTTTTTCTCGTTATTTTAATAACTTTTTTATTTTTGGGTGACGGGCGTTCTACTTTGATTCCTTTTTTGGCAATACCTGTTTCACTTGTAGGAACTTTTACATACCTTGCGATTTTGGATTTTTCGATAAATACCCTTACTCTTTTTGGTTTTGTGCTGGCAGTTGGTACAGTAGTTGATGATGCTATTGTGGTTATTGAAAATATCCAACGTCATATAAAAAATGGTGTAGCCCCTAAAGAAGCATCTATAATAACAATGCAAGAAGTTGGCGGGGCAATTATTGCAACCTCGTTGGTTCTTTTGGCTGTATTTGTTCCTGTGGCTTTTTTACCCGGGATTACGGGAAAATTGTATAAACAGTTTGCAATAGGAATAGCTGTTTCTGTCACAATTTCTACTATTGTGGCTTTAACTTTGTCACCCGCTGTAAGCGCTGTTATCTTGAAAAATAGAGAAAATCAAACTCACCGTGCATTTATAGATAAGTTCAATTTTTACTTTGAAAAATTAAAAGAAAAATATATCGAATGGACAGAATATTTTGTTTATCGTCCTAAATTGACTTTAAAAATCCTCGGGATTGTCTTTCTTTTGACATTATTTATGTTGAAATTTATCCCGACAGGTTTTATTCCTCCTGAAGATAAAGGTGTGGTTTTGTCCTCGGTTCAATTACCTGACGGTACGCCTTTAAACGCGACAAAAAATCTTGTACAACGTATCGAAAAACAAATGCTTGCAATTAAAGGGACCAAAAAAATTATTTCTATGGTTGGGTATTCGGGGGATAATACTGCTATTATGGTTTCTCAGCTGGAAGATTGGAACAAGCGCGGATGGAATACTTCATTTAATAATATTTTGATGAATTATAAGAAAGAATTTTCAAGTTGTAGTGAGGCAAAAATAGTTTCTTTTGCTCCTGTTGCAATTCCGGGCTTAGGTATGTTCGGGGGATTTGAGTATCAGCTCAAAGATCTTGGAGGACATAGTGTTCCTGAGCTTTATGCTTTATCTCAAAAACTTATTGGTGCGGCTATCCAAAATCCTAAATTAATGGTTGTGTATACTATGTTTGAAGCAAATCAACCTCAATTTTATTTAAAAATAAATATTCCTCAAGCTATGGCTCAAGGAGTGGATTTGGATGAAATTTATAATGCGATATCATCTAATTTCGGTATGGCTTATGTGAACGATTTCAATAAATACGGAAGAATTTACAGGGTGCAAATGCAAGCTGATAAGCAATTCCGTAAAGGACCTCAAGATATAAAAGAAATTTATGTTAAAAATTCTTCAGGAAAAATGATTCCTCTAGATGCGTTGGTTGAAATTCAAAATAAAGTGGGACCAAAAACCATAAACAGGTTTAATCAATATCGTACAATCGCTATAAATGGTATGGCACGACCCGGAATAAGTTCTGGGGAATCAATGAAAACTATGGAAAAAATTTCCAAAGAAGTTTTACCTAAAGGATTCAGTTATGAATGGTCAGGAGCTTCTATGCAAGAAAAAGAAGCGACAGGCAAGACTTCTATGATAATTATTCTTGCTATAATTTTTGTTTATTTATTCCTTGTTGCTCTTTATGAGAGCTGGATGTTACCTTTTTCGGTTATACCTGTTGCTCCGATTGCTGTTTTGGGAGGTCTGTTTTTTCAGTATATCGCAGGGTATTCGCTTGATTTATATTCGCAAATGGGATTAATTTTGCTTGTGGGCTTGGCTACAAAACAGGCTATTTTGATTGTAGAATTCGCAAAAGTTCAGCATGAAGAATTTGGGCTTTCAATTGAAGAAGCGGCTATTGCCGCCGCAAAATTGAGATTTCGAGCAGTTATGATGACTTGCTTATCTTTTATTTTCGGGGTTTTACCTCTTGTAATAGCATCGGGAGCAGGAAGTGTTGCAAGGCGTTCTATCGGGATGACAGTTTTTGGTGGAACTTTACTCACTACTATTGCCGGGACTGTTATGATTCCTGCTTTTTACGTTATGGTTGAAAAAATTAAAGCATATTTTAAGGTTAATAAATATAAAATAAAAGACCTAATAGCTGAAAAAATAAAAGAAATGATAAAGGTGCGTTTATGAAAAAGATTTTGAGTTTTTTAATAATATTTTTTATAACAGCATCAAATGTTTACGCTGAAAGTTTGCAAGGTGCAGTTGAAGAACAAAGATTTTTGGGGCTTGAAGAATGTATTAATATTGCTCTTGAAAAAAATCCTGTTATTCTCGCTGTAAAAAAGAATTCTTCTGCCTATCAAAGCAGAATTGCACAGGCAAAATCGGCTTATTTTCCCAGTCTTAATTTTGCTTCGGGATTTCAGAGGCAAAATCCGGTAACAAATAGCATAACATCTTTTATGAATAAAGATATTACAACTTATACAATGGGAGAAGTTAATTTAACTCAACAAATTTATGATTTTGGAAAGACAAAAGCCAATGTAAAAGTTCAAAAAGCTAATTATGATTATACTTTAGCCCAAAGTGACGATACTATTGATGCTGTAATTTATTCTGTAAAAGATGCGTATTATTATCTTTTATTCACTACTCATCAATATAATCTTGCAAAAGAAATGGTTGAAAAATATGAGCTTCAACTAAAAAGGGCGCAGGCTTTTTATGAAATAGGCACAAAACCAAAGCTTGATGTAACAGTAGCTCAATTGAATCTAAAAGATGCTAATTTGAATCTGTTAAAAGCCGAAAATGCTGTTAATGTTGCTGTTGCGGCATTGAATAATGC
>JAEWLZ010000155.1 GCA_023457295.1 Cyanobacteria bacterium OH_PDB_112 | reverse complement strand
GCCTTCAACCGTACCCAAATGTTTTTTCATAGTATAAAAATCAAGCAAAGCCTGTGTCGGATGGGCGTGGTTTCCATCACCGGCATTAATAAATACCATAGGATTTTCAGTTTCTTTTTGTGCTTTTTCTACAAAATCAGACTCACTGTGACGAATTACAATCCCGTTAATTCCTATTGCTGAGAGATTTTCAACCGTATCTTTCATTGATTCGCCCTTACTAAAAGATGACCTGTCGGCATCAAAGTTGTAAATATGCACACCAAGCTTGTTTGCCGCCATCTCAAAACTAAAACGCGTACGGGTAGAGTTTTCGCAAAAAATAAGACAAAGATGCTTGCCGATGCAAGAAGATATTCTTTGTCCATTTTCAAAAGCTTCGGCAACATCAATAATTTCCAAAATATCATCTTCAGTGAGACTTTTTATGTCCAAAAGATGCTTAAACACGGGCTTTTTCCTCCCTGCTACCTGGCTTTGTAAGCGGAATACCTTCTTTGCACAAAGGACAATCATCAGGCGCATAAGTCACAGGCTCAACCTGCAAAAGTGACGTAATATCGTACGAGGTTTGTCCTTTTGTTCTGTCCACAATACAAGCCACACCTACTATTTCGGCATCAAATTCTTTTATTGCCTCTAAAGTTTCATTTATCGTACGAGCAGTTGTGATGACATCTTCGACAATAACCACTTTTTCGCCTTTTGAAAGACGATAATCGCGTCTAAGTTGCAAAATTCCGTCTTTTCTCTCAACGAAAAGAAATCTTTTCCCTGCTTGCTTTGCCGTTTCAAATCCCATAATAATTGCCCCGATTGCGGGTGAAATCACTGTATCAAATTCAATATCAGAAAGTTTTTCAGCAAGACCTTTTCCAAGCTGTTCAACAACTTCGGGATGCTCATACAGCTTTGCGCACTGGAAATAAGTATCGGAATGCAAGCCTGATGTAAGACAAAAATGCCCCCTCAATAATCCGTTAAAATCTTCTAAAAGCGTTTGTATATCAGACATTTATGCCTCCTTCAACTTTCTTTGTAACATATCAAGCGACGCGAAATTATTCTGCGTCATAAAATCTTCAAGCTCAACAACGAGTTTTTCTGCCATATTAGGATGCGTAAAATTCACCGTTCCAAGCTGGACAGCCCTTGCTCCGACCGAGAAAAACTCCAACATATCCTGCAAAGAGTAAATTCCGCCCATTGCGATAATCGGAATGTCAATAACAGCGTTTATTCTTTCAACAAAAGCCAAAGCAACAGGCTTTATAGCCTTGCCCGAAAGTCCTCCTTTTACGATGATTTTGCTAAACTCCCCGTTTGCATAATTTAACTTCACTCCCATTCCGCGCAGGGTATTTATGGCAGAAACCGCATCCGCTCCTGCATTTTGGGCGGCAAGAGCAACATCTTCTGCTGATGTTACATTAGGTGACAGCTTAACTATTAAACACCCGTCATACTCTGCTCGAACCCTTGAAACAAGGTCATAAAGAAGTTTTTTATCCGTACCGAATTCCATACAGCCAAACTCAACATTAGGGCAGGAAACATTAAGTTCAACTGCCTCAATACCTGCCACCTGAACTTTTTTTGCTAATTGCACATAATCATCCATCGTACTGCCTGCGATATTCAGTATGAAATTGATATTTTTTTGCCTCAACTCGGGCAGCTTTTCCGCCAAAAATGTATCAATACCTATATTTTCAAGCCCTATGCGATTTATCATTCCGCTTGTTGTTTCAAAAATTCTATGCCCTTCATTTCCTGCTCTAGGCTCAAGTGTAATACCTTTTGTCACGACCGCGCCGATTTTTGAAACATCGCAAAAAACTTCAAACTCACTGTTATAGCCATATGTCCCTGACGCAGTAATAATAGGGTTTTCAAGGGCAAAATCTTTAATTTTCAAAGATAAATCTACCATACTACCTCCGCTCCGTCAAAAACCGGACCGTCTTTGCATATTGTTGCATTTTGTACCTTTCCGCCTTTTTTGACTTGAATTACACATCCCCTGCAAACGCCTATTCCGCATGCCATAACTTTTTCCATCGCAATTTCGGATTTTATGCCATATTTTTGAGCAGTTTCAGCAATTATTTTCAAAACGGGTGTCGGCGCGCAAGAAACTATCTTCTCGGGCGTAAAATCTTTTATAAGTTTATCCAAATACTCACAAATACTGCCTTTTTCCCCATAAGACCCATCATCAGTTGAAACAAAATCAAATTCGCCCAAAATATCTTCCGCTGACAAAAAACCTGCCGCAAAATATGTTTCCGCTCCGACCTGTTTAAGTTTTTTGCGTAAATAAAACAAAGGAGCAACACCTATGCCTGCTCCAATCAATAATGTTTTTTTGTTTTCTATTTTAAACGTATTTCCCAAAGGTGCCGAAAATTCTATCAAATCTCCTTTTTGCAATCGGGAAATATAATCCGTCCCCTGACCTTTTTTCTTGAATAAAACCGTAACTTTCCCGCCATTAAAATCAGCAACGCTGAAAG
>JAEWLZ010000154.1 GCA_023457295.1 Cyanobacteria bacterium OH_PDB_112 | reverse complement strand
TTATCAAATATTTTAAAAATATGCTCTAAGAAATTGGATAAAAAAGACTAATCCGTTTGAATTTAGGTCATATAGATTATTCTTTTTCTTCAAATAAAAAGATAGAATTTAAATATTCTAAAACCACGAAAAGGAGCTGAAAGAATTGCATAAAGTCAAATCAGAGCCTTATCTCAAGGCTTGTGAACCTTTATCAACACAGAAAGTATATCAAGGTAGGCAAAAGAAAAAAATTGTAAGAAAAAAACCAAAGAGAGGTTTTTTTGCTCAATTAAGATTGCTTATTTTTTGTTATCTTTTGGGTGCTTTTGTTTTGCCTTATTCGGCTCAAAAACTTTGGGGGGATTTAGTTTTAAATAGATGGCATAATTCGGCGATACATTTTGATGCTTGTGATTATGTCAATCCGACTACAAAATATACTACAAAAAATTATTTTCTCGGTTCTGTCCAAAATCTTCCTGATATAGAAGATACTATTATGGATGATTTGTATGACGGAGGTAGGCTTCCTGCGCTTGAAAATCAATTGATGGCTGTTGCAAACAATTACAGCAATATAAAACCTCATATTTTTGTTTGGGATTATATGGCAGGTAGAAGTGCAAAAATCAATTCTTCTCAGACAGTTGCAACGGCTAGCATAATAAAAGTCCCTATATTGTTTGAACTTTTTAGACTTATAGATAAAGGGATTATTAAACTTAATGACAAAATGCTTATGGAACCGGTTTATGTTACAGGTGGTTCAGGGCATTTGCAATTCAAGCAGAGTTATCAGTATTTAACAGTTGAAACTCTTGCACAGCTTATGATTCAGGATAGTGATAATACTGCAACCAACATGCTTCTCTCAAAAGTAGGAGGCATGAACTCTATAAATCGTAATACAAAATTATGGGGTGTTTCCGGTACGCAAATGGGTAATTGGCTTCCGGATTTGGGAGGTACAAATGTCACAACGGCTGAAGAAATGGGTAAAATTTTATACAATTTGGATAATCCCGAGCTTTTAAGCCTTCGTTCACGTACAAAAATAGTTGATATTATGAGCAATGTAAAAAATGTCTATCTTATTCAAGCAGGCATAGGACGTGATGCGGAATTTGTTCATAAAACAGGTAATATAGGCAGCATGATTGGTGATGCAGGGATTGTTGAAATGCCTAACGGACATAAATATATTGTGGTGATTATGGTGGAACGTCCTCATAATGCACATTCTGCCAAAGACTTTATCATAGAAGCGTCAAGAGTTATTTATAATTATATGGCGGTTAATTAATATTTTTTCTTATAAAATTTGAATTTATAGGATAACTCCAATTCTCGTTACAATTTCTTAATGTTTTTTGTTTAAATAGCAATTATGAGAATTCACGGTTTTTCTACTAATTGAAAGTTTTTTATTTTTTATAGGGTTCAAAAGATATAAAACTTTTCTTGAAATAAAATAAAAAACATGTTCTTATAGTTGTGGTAGGAAAGTTGGATTTTTAATGATAACGAACAGTTATTTACAAAGTAAAGAAAACCCCTTATCGGGCAGGCAAAAACTGCCGGAGGTGAATTCTTCTTTTATTGACAGGTCACAACTTTCGCACTCGAGTCTTTTAAAAAAATCAAATATTTCAAATAATTCAGAACCCTTAAATTCAATTTCTCAAAATTTGTCATTTAAGGGTTCTTTTTTGTCTACAAAACCCCCTGTGAATGTAAAAATGATAACAATTACAGAGGCTTTATCAAAATTTGAAAAAGAACTTGGGAAATCAGCGGCAGAGCATTTAAAAGAAACTATTGACAGAGTTGTTGCAAGAGAAGCCGAAACAGGTATTAAAAGAGAGGGAGACACTCTAAAATTTTCGCCTGAATCTGCGGGCAAAAAAATCAAAGACATTGCCCTTTATCCCATAGTTAAAATGCCTTTGGACATGGCAAGCGGTTTTGTTGATCTTTTTAAAAAAATCCCCGGAATGAAAGATTCCGAAATTGTTAAAAAATGGTCTAAGGCAGAAGCTATTCAAAAAAGAAAAGATGAAACCAGTCTTATGTCAGAGGCTGCAGCTGTTGAAAGATTTTTTAAAGAAGCTTCAGAAAATAAAGATTTTAAAGTATTTAAAGATGCTCATGGAAGGTTAAAACCTTCTGTTTCTAATTATTCAACAACCATAGAACGTTCTGTAACAAGATTTGTGACAGGTATAATACCTGCATTTTTCCTTGCAAATGATGCTTATAATCTTTCTATGTATATGAATAATAATAAAGACATCGCTAAAAAAGAAAAACAGCGTCGTTTCAATCAAGAAGTTGCAAGAATAGGAATTACAACAGCAATGACTTTTGGAGTCTTTAGCTTCTTTTCTAGAAAGACGAATGCAAGTCAGGCTACTACTACAATCTTGATGTCAGGAGTAGTATTTGTTTCAGAGTTTTTGGGCAGGATGATGGCAGGAAACCCTGTTTTGCCTCTTGATGAAAATTCTGCTAAAAAATACGCAAAGAAAAGACAAAAATCTTATGCCAAAGATAAAGAGAAAAAAGTTGATAAAAAGCCTTCAGATGCCTTTAAAGGAAATGAAGCAAAACCAAAAAATTATAATCATCCGCCTGAAAAAGGTGTTTTAACTTTTGAAAATATACTTAAAGTTGTCGCAGGCTTAGTTGTTTTTGGTTTTGCTGTTGAAAAAATCAAAAAGATGGATTCTGTTGCTAAAAAACTTCATGAATGGAATGAAAAATATAACAGCCACTTCTTCACAAAAGTAACTATCAAAAGAAAAGAATTTGATGAATTAACAAAAAAACTTGAAGATAATGGTTTTAAAGCAATTGCAAAAAAATATAAAGATACGGTTAAAGATCAAAAAGGGGATGAAATTTATCTCGGTAAAAAAATTCTTAAAACCAAAAACGCTATAATAAATGATATTTTGTTATTCCCTGCTACGTTTGTTTGGAAAAGTATAATATTGTTGCCATATAAACTTACAAAAACAGCAGTTAAGGCTGTTAAGAAATCAATTAATAATTCCGGAAAAACAAAAGAAGAAATAGAAAAAATAGCCAAAAAAGCTAAAGATGATGCCAAAAAAACAAGAAAAGAATGGGAAATTATAAGAGATGATGATGAATCAAAAGAAAAAGAATTAATCTTAGTAAGAGATAGCCTTGATTTCTTGAAAAAAATAGATAAAGAAAGTGAAAAAGATTATAAAGGTAAATTGAATAAAAACCTTTTGTCAGGTCTTGATAATGTAACAAAATCAAATTATTCAAATGCTGAAATGGCTTCAGTATTTAAAAATACCGCAAGTGCTGTTACCAGTGGCTTTTTGATTTTAGATAGTTACAACCTTGTTATGATAGATTCTCAAGGACAAGACACAGGACTTGCTTCTCAAAAAGCTAAAGAAAGAACGATTCAAAGAGGAGTAAGACTGGCTTATGGCGCATTTATTCAGCTTTTGTGCAATAACTTGTTTAAAAACACATATGATGGAAGTATTATAGGAGCGCAATTGGTAAATACGGGATATACTTTTGCCACGGAAACTATGGAAAGAACTTCTGTCGGATTGCCTTTGGGCGAAAGCACAAGAGAACAAATTATTGATACAGAGAAGAAAAATCTTCAACAAAAAGGTATTGTGGGCGCATATTACAGAGCAATGGCTAAACTTACCGGTAAAAAAGCTTTATCTGAAAGAAAGTCTTAAGAAATTTTATTAAAAAATGTAATCAAAATCGTAATAAGATTTTGGCAAAATAATGTTCATGATAAAATTTTTTCTAGTTAGTATCGATATGTCTTGATATATAATCCAAAATTGAGATTGAAGGAGAAAAAGATTTTGTCTACCAAGAAACATAGCATAGGAATTGATGTCGGCGGAACAAATGTGAAAATTGCCATAGTTGATTCAAAAGGGAATATTATTTATTCAAACAGTGTTCCGACAAGAGCCGAAATGGGGTATGAGTACACAATTAAAAATATCAAAGAAACTATTTATGCAAGTTTGAAAGAAACTAAACTTGCACTTGATAATATCACGGGTATTGGCATAGGTTTGCCAGGTCAAATAAATTCTGATGAAGGCATGGTGCGTCTTCTTCCTAATATACCGGGATGGAAAAATGTACCTTTGGGCAAAATTTTTGAAGATGAATTTAAAGTTAAAACAAAATTGGACAATGATGTTAGAGTGGCTACACTAGGGGAGTACACGTTCGGAGCGGGACAAGGATGTAAAAATCTTATATGTCTTACGGTCGGAACAGGTGTTGGTTCGGGTATAATACTAAACGGTCAGCTTGTTCGCGGAGCGAGCATGGCGGCTGGAGAAATAGGGCATATGGTTGTTATGGAGCCGCATGGTCCAATATGCGGCTGTGGTTCGACAGGGTGTCTTGAAGCTTTGGCTTCAGGACCTGCTATCGTCCAAATGGCGAAAGAATATATTTCAGGCGGAAAGTCTACATTATATAAAGAGCTTGCCGCTTCAGGACCAATCACTCCTTATTTGGTTTATGAGGCCGCATTGCAAGGTGATGCCGTTGCCAGAAGAATTTTCACAATTACAGGAGAATGGCTTGGTCTTGCTCTTGTGAATGTTGTAAACCTTCTTAATCCTGAACGTATTATTATAGGTGGCGGTGTAGGGCAATCTGGCGATTTGATTTTGGATCCCATAAGAAAAATTATAAAAGAACGTGCTTTAAAAGCGTCTGCCGATGCTGTTGAAGTTGTAGCGGCAGAACTTGGTGAAAGTGCCGGAGTTGTGGGAGCAAGTTTACTCGTTACACAATAAAAAGGAGGCTTTATGAGCATACATCTCCTTTGGGGTGAAGATGATTTCAGGCTTGAAAAAGCTTTAGTATCTTTGCGCCATAAAGTTCTCGGAGATGATATTTCGCCTCTTAATTATCGTGTTTTAAAAAACCCTGATGCTAATATTTTGCTTGAAAATATTCAAACAACAGGCATGATGTTTGGTAATTTGCTTATAGAAATTCATTCCAAAGCTCTTTTTTTAAGGACAAAAGAAGAAGGAAATTTTAAAGGGGATTTTACGGACAAAATTATAGAAACTTTAGAATATCTGCCTTCCACGGTTAGTGTTATTTTTGTTTGTCAAATTGAAAAAGGTAAAAATAAAAAAATTGACGGCGCATCAAAAATCGTGAAAGCGATTAAAAAATTTGGTGAAATCATAGAATTCCAGCCTTTTAAAAGTTATGAAACAGCTAAATTTATTGACTGGATTGGTGAAAATGCAAAAGAAAAAGGACTGACAATAAAAAAAGATGCGGCGGAAGAACTTTTGACCTGTGCAGGAGAAGACCTTCGGAAACTTGATTCTGAAATTTCAAAATTGGAACTTCTTGTTTATCCAGAAAAGAACATTACCAAAAAATTTGTTGACGCATTGGGACTGAGTTGTGATAATGTATTCACTTTTGCTGATGTTTTGATATCAAAAGATAAATGTAAATCTCAAATTGAGCTTGCAAAACTTCTTGATAAAGATGAACCCTTAAGAATTTTGGCATTTTTGCAAAGTGCTGTCAAAAAATGGGTTGCTATGAAAATTGACGCAAAGACCCTTTCTTGTTTTGAAATAGGTAAAAAATTGAATAGACATGAATATTGGGTTAAGCAGGAACTTAAAAAATTGGCTTCTGTTAGCATTGAGGATTTGATTGAATTACAAAAAAATCTGACAGAAACCGAATTTAAAATAAAATCCGGTAAACTTCAATCAAAATTGGCAATGGAGATGATGATATGATTTTCGATGAAGAATTGAAATCGAAATATCCTTTTGCCGCAAGGTTTTTTGAGCTTGCTTTAACCGGCGAGCAAAATCGTTTTGCTCATGGATTTATTTTGAGCGGAAATGATATTATTTCTCAGTACAGGATTGTTCTTGATATTGCAAGATATCTCAATTGTACAACTTCTAAAACATCGGATTGTAATTGTGTAAATTGTTCCTGGATAGACCAAAATGCTCATCCTGCCGTGATTACAATTTCTCCAATGGATTTTACCGAAAAGGAAAGAAAAAAGATTTCGGTAGAACAAATTCGTGCTTTGCGAAATAATCTCGGTGTTACATCGCCTTATCATAGAGTAATTATTATTACAGATGCTGAAGAATCTAAATGTGATTTGCCTTTTTCTCCTCCTCGTGTGCCGGAGGGTAAAGAGCGGGCATGGTGTCCTAAACCTCTTAGTCAGGCAGTTTTTGAAAAAGCACCCTGCAATGCTATGCTCAAAATTCTTGAAGAACCGCCTGAGCATGTGACGTTTTTCTTTTTAACCAAAAACAAAAATGACCTTTTGCCGACAATCGTTTCAAGATGCCAAAATATAGGGATTTCAACTTTTGAGGAAGAAGAAGATTTATCTATTGTGGAAGGGTTTTTTGTCGATTTTCCTTATCGGAATGAAGAAACGGCTTTACTTTTTGCTAATAAATTTTTAGCATTGTCAGAAGATATTTCGCCCGATAAAATCCTTGATTTGATGCAAAAATTTGTAAAAAAATTAATCGCTCAGAATGCCGAGGATAGAGTTTTTGTTGCAAAATCAATAGAGCTTTTGCAAAAATTTGAAGATGCCAAAATTAAGCTAAAAAGCTTTGTCAAACTTCAAAATGTAATAGAAAGTCTTTTTTTGAAGCTAAGATAAAATCTATCTTAACTTTTTTGCAGCTTTTTTTGCGGCTTTTTGCAGTTGTTTAATAGTTTTATCAAATGAAAGAGAAGTACTGTCCAGTTGATGATTAATAGCATTACTTGTACTATCTCTTTGATGACCAAGGACATAAGTAATACTATCTATTTGATGGTTAAGAGCATTGGTTATGCTGTCTCTTTGAAGTATAAGAGCCTTGGCTGTAATATCTTTTAGATATTTAGTATTTTTAAGAGAATATTCATAAGCATTTTGGATGGTAGCTTTTTTTCTTAATCCTTCAATTTTATATTTTTCGTTTATGTTAATATTTTTTCCTCTAATAGAATCTATAATATCTCTGTAATAAGGAGCATAATATGGATTAAAACCGTTATGTTGAATTAGGCTGTCATTATATTTTATCTTTTGATAGTCAGGCAAAGATACTTGCTTATAAATAGCTTGTTCATTTTTGTTATGTGTTTGTTTTTGTATGGCCACAGTTGTAGAGTGAAGGCAAAATAGTCCTGAGAGCAATGTTGTAGAACACAAAAGTTTCTTTTGTTTGATTACTTTACCCAAATCACCAAAAAATTTTGCTATTTTGTTGGGCTTTATTGTTTTTGGCAATTCTTTAGGGTCGATAGCCATTGGAGGTATTTTTGGGGTTTCTTTTTCTGTTTCGGTCAATAATCTGTCTTTATTTTTGCCGAAAGTATGGCTTTGGGCTTTATGAAGCCTGTTTTGAACTACTTGAATCATTTTTCTCTCTCTTTTTATTTATGTATGCTCTATTTATAAACCGTGAATAAAAATAGTTGATATTTTGTAAATAAAAATTTACAAAATTTTTTATATGTTAAGTCGTTTTGAAGCGAAAATTGTTTATGCTAAAATTTAAATTGTAGAATTGAGAGAAAAAGATGTCTGATAAAATTTTAATAGTTTTGGATGTTGAGACAACAGGTCTTGACCATACAAAAGAAAAAATAATTGAGTTTGCGGGTCTAAAACTTGTAAACGGTGAAATAGTTGAAGAATTTCAAACACTTATAAATCCTGAACAGCATATTAGGTATTCAAGTATAAATATCCATGGAATAACCGAAGAAATGGTTGCCGATGCGCCTAAAACCCATGAAATTATGCCAAAAATCTTTGATTTTATCGGCGAATATCCCATAGTGGCGCATAATGCTATTTTTGATTTTAATTTTTTGAACGAAACATCAAAAGCTTTATATGACAAAGAGTTAAATAATCATTATTTTGATTCGCAACAGATGTTTAGAGAAATTTGTCCCGAAGAAAAATCTCATGGACTTGAT
>JAEWLZ010000153.1 GCA_023457295.1 Cyanobacteria bacterium OH_PDB_112 | reverse complement strand
GAAAAAGACAAGTCAAATATATATCTGAATATGGCAGGAATTCGAGGAAAATACCAAGGTTATTTAGACGAAGCTTTAGAATATTCTAATAAAGCGATTGATCTTGAACCGAAAAATTTTATGAATTATTTCGTTAAAGCGTTAATTCTCAATCATTTTAGTCCCAAAAAATCAGAAGATGCAAAAAAATGCTTGGATAGAGCTATAAAACTTAATGATAAGCATGTTGAGAGTTATGTCTTGATGGCAGAAGTTTTAAAAGATTTGGGCAAAAAAGAAGAAGCTGAAGTTAATTCAAAAATTGCAGAAAATTTGTTAAAAAATAACAAAAAATAATAAAAAATTGCTCTATTATTTTTTAAAATCGGTTTTAAATAGCAAAAATATATCAAAATTATTAAAATAACTATCTTATTAGAAGTTAAATTTCTCAACCAATTAATCTAAATTCCTAAAATGATTTTGAAATAATTTTGATAATGTTTAATAATGTTGCTACCGGTTTGTTTAAAAAAAAATGGAGTTAATGATGAGTTTAGCAAAAATTATTGATGTCAAAAAGGATAAATGTCAAAATTGTCATGCCTGCATTTCCGTATGTCCTTCGAAATTCTGCAATGACGGAAGCGGTGAATATGTAAAAATTAACGAGGATCTTTGTATAGGTTGTGGTCAATGTGTAAAAGCTTGTACATGGGGTGCGCGCGTTATATTGGATGATACAGAAAAGTTTGTGAGTGATTTGCAAAGAGGAGTTCCTATTGTTGCAATTGTTGCTCCTGCTGTTGCATCATCTTTTCCTGAAACTTATTTGAATTTAAATGGTTGGCTTAAAAACCAAGGTGTTAAAGCTTCTTTTGATGTAAGTTTTGGCGCTGAACTTACAATTAAAAGTTATTTAGAGTATGTAAATAGTGCAAAGCCTAAAACAGTAATCGCACAACCTTGTCCTGCGATTGTTAACTATATTGAGCTTTACAGGCCAGAGCTTATAGAGTATTTAGCTCCTGCTGATAGCCCTATGTTGCATACAATCAAAATGGTAAAAGAATTTTATTCTCAATATAGAGATTGTAAATTTGCCGTAATTTCTCCTTGTATTGCAAAGAAAAGAGAATTTGAATCAACCGGTTTGGGTGATTACAACGTTACTATGGCAAATCTTAAAGAATATTTTAAAAATAGCGGTATTCACCTCGAAAAATATCCTAAGGTCGATTATGATAATCCTCCTGCGGAAAGAGCCGTATTGTTCTCTACTCCGGGAGGTCTTTTGGAAACCGCTGACAGGTGGTTGCCCGGTGTTCGCAATAAAATCAGAAAGATTGAAGGCCCTCATACAATTTATGAGTATTTAGACCATCTTCATTCTGATATCGTTCGCTTAAAAGCTCCGCTTGTTGTTGATTGCCTGAATTGTGAAAAAGGTTGCAACGGTGGAACAGGAACGGATTGTAAAGAACATTCAATGGATTATCTTGAAGAGTTAATTTCTAAAAGAAAATCAGAAATGCAAAAAAGATATTTGAGTAATCAAGAAAATGCTCTTGTTTCTGCAAATCAGATTGATGAATTTGAAAAAGATGACATCATTCATGAGAAAATCTTGGATTTGATTAATAAATATTGGAAGCCGGGATTATACGGGCGTTCTTATCAAAATAGATCTAATCATCATTTGATTACAAGTGTTTCCAAAAAAGATATGGATGAAATTTATAAAAGAATGCTCAAAGATTGTGCGGAAGATTATAAAAACTGTGCTTCTTGCGGATACGGAAATTGTCATGATATGGCAATAGCTATATACAATGGCTTAAATAAACCTGAGAATTGTCACCATTATCAGGCAAAATTGCTTCATGTTAATCTAGAAGCAAGAAAAAAAGCTGTTGTTGAGTTCCAAAAGCTTATTGTTGAAGAATTTAACTCAAAAAAACTTCTTGCACGATTTGACCCCATTATTAAGGCGATAGAAGGTATTTCCTTCCAAACATCCTTACTTTCAATAAATGCTTCAATAGAAGCAGCACATGCCGGTGATGCAGGTGTCGGGTTTGCTGTTGTAGCTAAAGAGGTAAGGGAGCTTGCTAATAGATCTGGTGATGAAACTAAGAAAATATATAGTTCATTAGATGATTTGCAAACGGTTCTTGATAATGCTGTTTCTCAATTTGAAAAACAATTGGATGTCTTTTTATCTGAACAAAAAGTAATAGAAGATGGTCATACTCAAGTTAAGCATCTTACTACTTCAAAAGATAAAAATAATGATTTTGAAGAAGAAATGCTTGAAGATGAGTTTGTGATTTCTGAATACTAAGTAAAAAATAATAAAATAAAAAGGGTCAAAATCATCTTTTGACCCTTTTTATTTTTTAATAATAATATGTTAAAATTAAGAGAATAATAGTTTTATAGGGCGTTTATGGTAAAAGCTTGTTCACTGGATTTTTTAAATAAGTCACATTTTGATACGGATGTTCTTTCAGCAGACGGACGTATTTTGTATACGACCGGAGCGCCTATTACTTCTGAAATTTTATTAAAACTTTATTTTAAGGATATTTATATACCGAAAAGACTGGAGTTTGATGAAGGTCATGCTCAAAGAGTAAGAGAGTACTCCTTAAAAATAGGTAAACTTATAGATATGCCTAAAGATAAGCTCGAAGAATTGAAAGATGCCGCTTATTATCATGATATAGGAATAACAAAATTCACAGAAAGCGATCTTCAAAAAGCTAATTTCGATATGTGGCAAGGTGAAGCAGGTGTTAATATATTAACTAAAGAAAGGCAGTTTCCTAAAAGTGTTGCGGAAGTTGCCCTAGCGCATTTGAAACCTTATAATAGTGCTAGATTTCCTTTGATAAAAGAGGATAAAAATTGTGTTCCGTATGCTCATATTGTAGCTATTGCAAATTGTTTTGATGAATTAAGCTACAAAAATTTGGGCAAAAAAAGAGCTCTTGAAAAAATGGCTCAACTCGGCGGAGGCAGGTTTAATATATTTATTTTGCATAAATTTATAAGAGCAATGAGGGATTCTGATGGCTAGTATAGAAAAAGATTATTTGGAAGCTATAAATTCACATTATGAAGTTTTTACAGAAATAATTAAGGATGTTGTTTCTTCTACTTTAGATAATGGTGATATTGAAGTTACGCATGAATTTATGGATTCTCTTCCTGATAAAATCGAAAATTTTAAAGGAACGCATGCCGTATGTTCTTTAAAAGGGATAGAAGGATATTTGGGATACGGTCTTGTTGTCATTCCCGAAGAGCTTGTTGCTACATTAGGCGATATTATCATGGGAGGCGGCGGCGTTAATGTATACAAAGGAAGTTTGACAGAGTTGGATGTGAATGCTTCTGCCGGAATGTTTGAAAATCTTTTTGATAAAGTGAAAGAAATTTTTCAGAAAAAATATGTAAAAGCTTTATCTTTTGCTTCTACCCCCAAATTAATCAATAAAGGCGTAAAAGGTTATGATGATGCTTTTACGTCAGCTGATTTTGATGTTTCGGTAATTTATAATTTAAAGTTGAACGAAAATCAGGAATTTAAAATATTTCTTTTCTTAAATTCTTCAGAATTAATAGGCTCAATGAAAAATATACATCTTATAGAAGATGTCGGTCCTCCTGTTGATATAGCTCCTGCGCAGATAAGTGTTCCTGTTCAGACTCAACAAAAAATGGGAACTTATGATATAAGAAAATTGGCGGATATAAAGATTGATATTTCTGCTGAACTGGGTAAAGCACAAGTTTCTATAAAGCAAGTTTTAAGCCTTGTTAAAGGATCTATATTAGAATTGGATACCATAGAAGGACAGGATATTTCGGTTTTTGCTAACGGTTCGGAAGTTGCAAGAGCTCAAGTGGTTGTAGTTGACGGGCATTTTGGTATTAAAATAACAAAGATACTGGACCCGCAAGAAAGGTTTAAACATATTTAAATGCTACTTTTATATGTCGTTATAGCTTCAGTGATTCTTATAGCCGCTTTAATATGGTGTTTAAATTTTATAAGCGTTACTTATGTCGAGCTTTATGAAAAAGGTTTGGATGCTTATAAAAAACGTGACTATAAAAGAGCCAGAAATATGTTTTTGCGTTCTATTTCCAAAAATCCTGATTTTGTAGAAGGAAAATACAATTTGGGATTGGCGTATTTGTCTTTAGAAGAATATGAAAAAGCAAAGGAATATTTTGAACAGGTATTAGAAGAGACACCCGATGATTTTAGTACTTTGTTTAATTTGGCTTTGACTTGCCAGCTTGATGAATTATATGATGAAGCTTTAGAAGTCTATCAAAAAGCTATTCTTATTGAGCCTCAAGATGTTGATTGTTATATTAATATAGCCGTTATTCATTTTGAAAAAAAAGATTTTCAAAAATCTATCGAATATTTGGTAATGGCAAGAGATATATCGCCTGACAAGACAGAAATCCTTTTTTCTATAATACGATGCAAAGATGAAATGTGTAATTATGAAAATGACGATGAAATAACAGCTATTTTGGAAGAATATGAATCTTTGATGGAAAGACCTGATTTGCCGAGTGATTTTGATTTTGCGATTGCAAAAGCCTATGCTAAAGCAGGAAAACTTGATGAATCGATTGAAAAATGTGCTTTAGTTGTAGAAAAAGAGTATTTTAATGACGAAGCTTATAGTCTTTTGGGGCTTTTGCAGTTATTGAAAAAAGACGCCGGAAATGCCAGAAATAGCATACAAAGAGCAATAGATATTGAGCCTGATGCTCCTGAAAATTATAATTTGTTATCTTATGTTTTTCTTTTGGAAGAAAATGCAGATGAATTTAATAAAATGAAAATAAAATATAAAAATATAGCTTTTGCCGCCAAAGCTATATAATGC
>JAEWLZ010000152.1 GCA_023457295.1 Cyanobacteria bacterium OH_PDB_112 | reverse complement strand
AGATGTTCCTGCACCTAAGAACGTTTCTATAGAAGAATCTTTACTGACTAAGATATTTAACCTGGCCGACATCATAACCGTTTGGAGAACTCATGTTCCTCGTATGCGGATAGGAGGCTCTTATGAGCCTTGTTATATTCCCATGACAGAAGGTCCGGGTCGGTTCTCCAGTCAGTTGCAACTGTTATCCAAGGGGCACGCCGCAGCTTGCGGTAGACTGGTGGTTAACAAAGAGGATCTATTGCTTGTCGCCCGGACCGCTGCGTACTGTCTTCCATCGTGGAGGCGAGAATTGCTTCGGTTGTTTGTTAAACGTAACGTACTTACAAGCAAAGAAATCCAGGAAACATTTGGAGCCTCCCGTATGAGTACAGATCGTCAGTTAGAAAATATGGTTCTGCTGAAGGCCATTGTTAAACTTGGCAAAGGACAATACGGTTTATGTCGTGAGCAGATCAAAATGATTGAAGAGATAGGTGACGTATGGCCTCTAAAATGATTCCAATACCTGGTCCTTCTGGATCGGTACTGGCAGTCTCTGATGAAGTGTTGAAGGCGTTTGAAGAGGGGCAAACTCACAAAGCAGTCCAAGGCCTAAGTGAGTTATTGCCGACGTGGGTGACGGCCAGAACCATCCATAGGTTGCTTGGCATTCACCCAAAGGATTTGGAGTGGGGGATTGGGCATTGTATATTTCAAGAGGGTCTTCATTACAAACGGAAAGGAGTCCAGCGACGATGGTCACTCCAGAAGATGGCACAGGTTTATCCAATGTTCCGCAGGAAGCTTATGAGAAATCGTTACTGACGAGTCCCGAGCAGATTCATGCGAAACTCAAGGAAACCCAAAAACAGTATCAGGAACTTCTTTTGGAACTGTATGATATGGCAGTTCCTCAGGAATTGATTTCAAAACTGAATAACATCAATGGTCATCTGTACGCATTGGCGTCGCATCTGTTGATGTTCTGCGAGAATTAAGGGTGTGTTTGTGCGGGCGGTCTGGGAGAAATCTCAGGCCGTCCTTTTTTTGTGTCTACAGTCCACTAATAAGATCCTGTGTCCCGTGCCCCATGATACCCCAGGGATACTGAAGCTTGTCCTGGAGAGTGACCGTATCCAGAACACCTTCCACAAGTTTTCCAGACGTGCGAATCTGGCGTTGTAATCGTGTTTCCAAAGTAGAACGCTTGGCACGCTTGAAGTCTTGTGAGCTTACAGTCAGCGGTGGCATTTCGGGAAATGCTTCGGACCACTCCTGATTCAACTGCGACATGCGGACTGTGTCACCACGTGCGGCGGCTAAAACGTACCGGCGCCGGATGTCCTGAACCTTTTGGCGGACGGATTCAGTTTGCCGAATTGCGAGATACTCTCTTTGGCTTTTGACTAGAGGGCCAACCCATGTTTCCATTGCATTGTCCCAGACGTTGGACTGCTGGATCAATCGGCCATACTCATCGTAGCGACCTCCGGACCCAAGCTGTTGGTTCATCCGAAGGATACGACTAAGGTGTACACCTCCAGGGATCATGAGCGGAAGGACACGCTTCATATTTTTGAAATCGCCTTGTGCAACCGCATCCATTGTAGTGAAGATCATAGATGGGACGGGAGCCAGAGGCAGTGGCGCAAAGGGTTGGTCATTCATCCCCTCGGGGACTACATCACCCCCTATACCACGACTTAGATCAACGCCGACAATGTCTCTGAAGAAGCGGTTCATCAATGTTCCGGTAACTCCGAGACGAGCGATTGTGCCGAAGTTGTATCCCCCGGTGGCTTTGGCCAGGGCCGGAACAGGCGTCAACCACTGGCCTTGCTCGTTTCGTTCCCACAAGGTTTTGAACATGCTGTCGTATATCCATGACCCAAACTTCAACGGAAAGCTCATGAATTGTCTGAAGGGTTGTGTCCCAAACGGGCCACGCCGAAGCAACATTAACTGAGACTCCGGGCGTGGTGCAAATTGTGTATCGACTACAACACGGCTGGCGGCGAAATCCGCCCAGGCTTCTCGAAGTCTTGGGTCCACTTTCAACATTCCCGGGTAAGCTGTTTTAAGAATGTGGGGATCTTTGAGGACAGCTTTCGACCCGTAGAATGTGGCCAGGTGATTGAACCGTTCAACTCCCGAGAATGGAAGCATGACAAAGTCGCTGATCTTCTGTAGGAATTTGTCAGCCTTTTCATTGGAGGCAATAATATCCAGGTTATCCCGACCCAAAACAGCAAGGTTAAATCCTTTGGCATTTTCCGAAAAGTATTTCAGATACTCCCCAAAATACTGCTGTGCGGCATCGTCTTTTGAGACCCCACTTCTTACGGCACGAGCGTAACTACGCATCCGGGTAAACGCCTCACGCAAACCGGTGGCCCATCCACGCAGTCCGATATGGTTTAGTGTGGTTGTCGGGGTTTGTAACATGTTCAGGACTGTGCTGCGTGGGTTCAGGCCCAAGGCTGCGGAAGTAGTGTACGTGGTAATCATATTTTGAAGACGTGGATACGACATATTTTCAGTCGGTCCCCTGAGCCAGTTCAAGCCGGTCTTCAGCCAGCGATGACGAGGTAAACGTGTGTCTACAACCTCCATAGTCCGCGTCAGTTTATCGTGGAGATCGAGCCGAATATTGTTCCACATTGTTGTGAGTGTCGCATCGGCATCAGTATAGTGGCCTAAAATACTTTTGATGTATTCTGTATAAACCTGGTGGGTTGCGGGAAGTTTTCCCAGAAAATGCTTGGTATCGATTTCATTTAGCTGTAGAAGGATTGGTCTTCGGATCATGTTTTGATGAGCAGGCGAGGGTGCTGGACCTCTGAACACGATTAATTGGGCCAGCTGTTCGATGTCCGGAATAAGTTTGTCGTTCTCGATTGGTTTGTTAAAGCCGTAGGTTCTGGCCCCACGCCGGATATAGGCATTCATGATCTGATCAAGGTTCAACGTATATGGAACGTAGTGCCCCTCGACTTCCACTGCCTGGGCGCCGGTCCGTTTGACAAGGAACTGATTGAAGATTCGACGTGCGACCTTACCCTCATACCAAACGCCTTTGCGATTATTGACAACGTCCGCAAACGAGGAGATCGGGATATTGAGCTTTTTAAGTTCTGCCTCGTTCAAAAACGGCAGGTCCTCCTTCTTCACGCTTTTGGCAAACGCTGACCAGGTACGGCTTTTCTTAATGGCTTTGAGCATTTCGATTGTGTCAGGTTCAATGATATCGTTCATTCCCACGCCGGGGAACAAGTGCGGGAGATACGTATTGAGTCGTGCCCCTTTAGGCAGCTGTAACACGTCAGCCATCTCATCAAATATCTTCCGGACTTTTGTTGCGACCTCCAAGTG
>JAEWLZ010000151.1 GCA_023457295.1 Cyanobacteria bacterium OH_PDB_112 | reverse complement strand
CGCTGGCGACAACTTTGCGAAAGAGCGTATCGTGATGGGACTTTTCACCGTTACGCCGAACACCGCCCAGCATGCTCTGTAATGGAACCAATACACCACTGATGGTGTGCATTTGATCATCTGGATTCTCTGGGGTCACGGTATACAATCGATACCAGACATAGGTACCCAAACCGACCATGAGGCGCATGTCCAAGGACGATTGATTCCCCTTGCCGGTTTGTGCTTCCAATACCCGATCACAGGCGCAGATATCATCGGGGTGGACATATCTGCATTGATGCAGGGCTTCTCGAAACTCACAGATTATGCCGTTTGCGCCTTCATCATTAACCGCGCCTGTCCAGATACGGTAATGAAAGGTGTCAAGGTACGTATCCCATTGAAAGACGATGTGTTTCGGGCATTCCTTGGGGTTATCCCCTTGGGGCAACTGTGATTCGGATTTCATCATCATCAAATCTCCAACGCAACATTCATGCGACCGAGCGTTCCCATGGAGCCACTGCCTCGCCGTCTATGAGGCACAGAAAACGTCGGCATCTGCAAACCGTCACAAAAACAGCACAACCATTCATGAACCTGAGCGCTTGAACACCTGTGGATCGACGTTTTTCTGTTGTTGACTATACGCTGACGATTTGTAGATTGTTTGCCTTGTTTATGCCCATAATGTGTCCACGAAAGCACAAATGCATCCTGAAATGGCGGAAATGCTATCATTCATGAAGAGCCCATTGCGACGCAAAAGCAATAAGGCACGTGCCGCAAACGTGCCGTTATTGTTCTGATCTATTGATCGGTTAAGAAGAACTAGTCTTCATCATGCATACCAGGGATATCGATCGATCATTGTACGGAAGGACAAGTGAAACTGAAGGCAACCCCATGGACGGTATTGCGAATGCTATATTGAAACCCATGCGCATTCAGGATGCCGCTCACAATCATGAGCCCTAAGCCCGAACCTTGCGCCTGATCGACTTTGGATTTCCCACCACGGTAAAAGGGCTGCCAGATTTTCTCCAAATCCTCCGATGGAATGGAACTGTTGCTGTTGGTGATGGTGAATGTATGTTGACTCTTGTGGCTTGTTATCTCGACCGATATCGTACTGCCTTGAGGCGAATACTTCATCGCGTTCGTCATCACATTGGTGACAACTCGCTCCATGAGGTCCGGATCGGCATAGACAAGCGCTTCTTCCTCTGCGGCATACACAACCCTCATCCCCAGCAATTCAAGGGTTTGCCGCAGTTCGTCATAAACTTTGAAGAATACCATCCAAAGGTCCACCTCACGCTTTTCCAGCGAGAAGTAGGGGGACTCCATCCTTGCGATCTCCAGCATTTGGGTAATCAGGTTGCTGGCGCGATCCAGTTCATGCAGGGCCATGGTATTATATTCGACAAGTTCAGCAGGGTTATGTGAGCATTGAATCGTATCGATGCATCCACGGATAATGGTCAGCGGGGTTTTTAGTTCATGCGAGAAGGTTGCGGACAGCTCTCGGTGGCGTTTTTGCAATTCAACCTGACGTTCAAAGTCCAGTTGAAGCTGATGATTGATGGTGTTGATTTCCGCAATTCGATGTTCCAGATTGGTCGATATGGTGTTGATGGATTGCCCCAACATGCCGATTTCATCCCGCGTAGTGATGCTTACTTTACTCGCAAAGTCCTGATGGGCGATTTTCAAAGCGATTGCATTCATATCCACCAATGGTTTGGAGATGATTCGCGAAAAGAAGTAGATGGCAAACGCCAGCAGCATCAACTCCGTGACGAACATGAGGACATGAAAGGTATTCATCATACGATTCATGTCTTTAATTGAATACAGTGATATGCTGCCAATCAAGGTCATGTTTTGCTCTGCCAAGCGGACAACGCGCATAAAATACTTGCCGGTTGTCATCTGCCTTTCGCGGGTATATGATTCCGTGGCTTCCTTCAAGGCAGGGGTGCTGGAAAGATGTTTCAATTCATCGTTGATGATGCCTTGTTGAATGATAAGGTCTTGATTACCCGGACTGTTGATTGCCACGACTCGACCCGTGAGGGAGATGGGAAAAGAAGCGCCTTCGCGGCCACCGCTTTTGATAATCAGGATTCGGGCTGTGCGTAAGGCAGAATCCTGCCCGTCCGAAGTTGATAGTCCGTTCTGGCTCTCGCCATTCGTGTTATCCGATACATCGAATGGCGTATGCAATAAGAAACTACTGGGCAAAGTGTTCTCGTCATCGGCGGTGTCCATTGCTACCCCAGCGGTGGTATCCACGGTTACCCCAATAGAGGGAGCAGGGTTATTCGCCGGATCAGATGTGGAATACTCCGTCGATATTTTCGCGGAGGGATCTTGCGTCGCAGACAGTTGATCGTTATCCTCGGAGATCGACACACCGTCACCACTCATGGTACCGCCGGGCCTGTTCGGCTGGTCGCCCGCAACGCTCAGTGGAGAATCCGAGGAAATCATCATTCCTGTCGGCGCTGCGATCGCTTCACTGTTATCCGAAGAACTTCCCATTGCAGG
>JAEWLZ010000150.1 GCA_023457295.1 Cyanobacteria bacterium OH_PDB_112 | reverse complement strand
GTTTTATTGCTTATATCAACAACAATTCCTTGCAAAATTTTAATTTTGTAAGAAAAAGTTTCAACTATATCTACAAGGGCATCAACATCTTCAGAGATATCTTTTTCAATATGTTTTGAAATATTTTGAACTTTCAAAATATTTTCATCAAGAGTTTGATATTGTTCTTTTAAAAACTCTGTTTTAAAAGAAATATTTTTGTCTATGTTATTAAAAAGCTCTTGAATATTATCAAAATTTCTTGATTTTAAAACTTCTTCGACAACCGCCGCAAGATTTTTAAAATCACTTTCGGGCAACTCAAAAGTGCTTCTGTGCTCCTCAATCACTTCTTTTATGACTTTGATTTTCTGATTGGAACTTTCTATAAGTTCTATGATGTTATTTATATTTCTCTCATCAATCATTCAAATATTTTCTCTTTTCGTCTACCCATTTTCGTACATTGTACCAAAGGCACAGAAAAATCGCCAAAAAATATTTTTACATATTGCAAAAGTTTACAAACCAAAAAAAGTAAAAAAAATACATTTATTAAACTAGATAAAATTTGCAAAATTGTATAAAAGTTTAAATAAAAACTGTTTTTTAATACTTAAAATTTTAAAACCTCAACTAAAGTTGCAGGAAAATCAAACTAAATAAGACTTCAAACAAACTCTGAACAAGACTATACTGTATTATGAGTATAAAGTAAGTGTCGTCGTTATTATGGGATTATACCTTAATTCATTAAGCGGAAATTTGGCATTAGCTAAAAGCTTGTACCAAGCATCCGAAGCAAAAGTAAATATAATGAAAAGACTTTCAAGCGGAATTAGAATTAATTCCGCCTCTGACGATGCTGCCAACCTTTCTCTTTCTCAAAAATTAACATCTGTAATTAACGGCAATACTACTGCTAAAAATAATTCATTGACAGGTATTTCTTATCTTGATACGGCTGATTCGGCACTAAATAACATGAGCAATTCTCTTCAAAAAATACGTAATATAGCAATTCAATCTTTAAATGGTGTATATAGCTCATCAGAACGACAAATGTTACAAAAGGAGGTTACTCAATTATCTTCTGATATAAATCAAACCTATAAATCTGCCAAATTTTCCGGACAAAATGTATTTATGAATTCCAGCACAACGGCAACTACAATTTCATCCCATATGACCGAATCAGCAGCTATATCAGCAGGTTACAGTGAAGCAAATATAATTCGTAATGCAAGCGACTTCGTTAATAAAATTACAGGTCATGAATCTGAAAATTTTATATTAATGGGGGATCTTGATTTATCTTCATTAGGAACATTGTCTCAAGCCTTATTCCAAAACCAATATTCAGGTACATTAGATGGGAATGGTTACTCTATTTCAAATATGACCATAAAATCTAACGGGGCAAATATTAATTGTGGTCTTTTTGCTCATCTTAATGGTGCCACGGTAAAAAATCTTACATTGGCTAACTGCAATGTAAACGATTCTACAAATTCTGCGGGAATATTTTCTGATAGTGGCATATTAGCCGGGGAAATTGAAAACTCAACAATAACCAAGGTAAATGTCTCAGGAGGCTCAGTTATTGGAGGAACAGGAGATGCCGGCAGTTTAGCCGGCTGGTCTATTTATTCAACTTTCATTGATTGCGGCTCAAGTGCCAATATATCTAACGGACAACACGTAGGCTCTTTCGTAGGACATAGTACTGCGGATTCATTTGATAATTGTTATGCATCAGGAGATGCTGTTGCAAGTTCAACAACTGGTGTTGCAGCTGGGGGGTTTCTTGGAGTAATGGATAGTGGAGCTATTATCTCAAATTGTTATGCAACAGGAAATGTTCGTAATCCTCTCGGATATGCCGCGGGTTTAGTAGGGATAGTAGGATATGACGGCAGTTGGCTTGGCGGCGGGGGAGATGGTTTTATATCAAACAGTTATGCAGCAGGAGGAAATATTTCCGGCAATATTATAAGAGGACTAGCAGGCAAAGTGGTTGCCGGCAGTGATGTTGATGCAACAAATTTTTACAAAAATAATGCCTCTTCAGATGGTGATTCTTCCGTCAATGCAAATATTTCGGCCGCGCCGACATCAGGCTGGAGCAGTACCATTTGGGACAAATCGGTTTCCATTCCACAATTAAAATGGACTGAAGTATCACCTTCTTTGTCTGAAGGTTCTGTAAAAATTCAAGTCGGTGATGATGAAAAATCAACATCATCAATAGATTTATATATTAATTTTGATATAGGTCCTCTTAATTTTGATGTTTCAAATCAAGGCTCATCAGAAAGTGCAATAAAACAAGCTGACCAATTAATGTTATTTTTAAATACAATGAGAAGCAATGTTGGGGCTTCTATGAACAAACTGCAAAGTACAGTACAAGCTTTAGTTGTCAGAACCAACAATTTATCTGAAAGTAAAAGCACAATATATGATGCGGATATGGCAATAGAATCAGCTAATTTGATTAAAAATCAAATACGATCTCAAACAGGAGTTCAAATGCTGCAACAAATAAAAGACTTTGATAGACCAATGATAATGAAACTTTTGAATAGTCTTTAATTAATTTTTGAGTATAAATTTTACAAATCAAAATAAGCAAAAAAATACATTTATTAAATTAGATAAAAATTTGTAAAATTGTATAAAAGTTTAAATAAAAACTGTTTTTTAATACTTAAAAATTTAAAATCTCAACTAAAGTTGCAGGAAAATCAAACTAAATGTGACTTCAAATAACCTATAAATAAGACTATACTATATCATGAGTACAAAGTAAGTGTCGTCGTTATTATGGGATTATACCTTAATTCATTAAGCGGAAATTTGGCATTAGCTAATAGCCTATACCAAACATCCCAAACAAAAGTAAATATAATGAAAAGACTTTCAAGCGGAATTAGAATTAATTCCGCCTCTGATGATGCTGCGGGACTTTCATTAAGCCAAAAACTTAAATCTGTAATTAACGGCAACTCAATAGCTAAAAACAATGCCCAAACAGGCATTTCTTTCCTAAATACAGCTGATAGCGCAATCTCCGTAATGACTGCATCCCTTGAACGAATACGCACTCTCGCCGTTCAATCCTCAAACGGCGTTTACTCAAATAACGAACGACAAATGCTGCAAAGCGAAGTAAATCAACTATCTTCAAACATAAACCAATCCTGCCTTTCAGCTAAATTCGGCACTAAAAGCGTCTTTGGAGGAGAGGTTTCCGCCGAATATGATGCCGCTATAGCGACAGGATACGATGATGCCCACATAATAACAAATGCCACCGATTTTGTAAGCAAAATAAATTTGGATCTGGCGGGAAGTTTTGTACTCGCATCAGATATTGATATGTCATCTCTCGGAACGATAACTAAAGCGGCAATTACAGGTAATTTCACAG
>JAEWLZ010000149.1 GCA_023457295.1 Cyanobacteria bacterium OH_PDB_112 | reverse complement strand
TTCGTTCATAAGCATGCCAAATAGGCAAAATACATAAAGCTTTCCCGGGTTTTTCAGCTCTTAAAGTTGAATGAATATTTTTAATTTGGGAAAGAATATTCCCCTGCGTAAGCATTACTCCTTTAGGAAAACCTGTTGTTCCTGAAGTATAAATAAGCGTTGCAAGGTCTTGTCTATTTGTGGAAACAGGTTCAAATTTTTTATCTTTTCCTAATTTCATAACCTCTTCAAATGAATATACGGGACAAGAACTCTTTCCTTCAAATTTTTCTTTTGAAAGATGCATTATGAACTTAATACCCAATGATTCAGCTTTTGACAAAAGTTTATTCAACATTGTCAAATTTTCTACAACCAAAGCCACACTGTCACTTTGCTCAAGAATATATTCAAGCTCATGAACACTTGCTCCAGAACCTCTTACAGCATCCACCATGCCATTCATCAAGAGTGCCTGATCCGTAATCATCCAACGTACTGAGTTCTCAGAAAAAATTGAAACATGATTCCCTTTTTTCAGCCCCAAAGCTTTTAACCCGCAGGAAAATTGCTTAATAGCTTCAAAAGCTTGCGGAAAAGTATATTCTTCCTGCATGTAATCATCTTTTAATGCAAGTCTGTCAGAATAATTCACTGCCAATGCTTCCCAGTAATTATAAAAATTTTTTACATCCAGTTTTTTCACACACACCTCAGTACTTAACATATAATAACGTTAAAACCGCTAAAAAGTAAAAATTGCTATTTCAAAAGTAATATTTTGTATTAAATCCAAATCTTTTAACGGAATCAGAATCAGGATTTATGGTAGTAGAAGCTTTTACCTCAAATTTTAAATTGTTAATTTTTTTGAAGCGGCTATCTTTTTTTCCGTACTCCAAAGCTACTCCTTGAGTATATCCTTTTTGAGCCTGTACATTTCTGAATGAAGTTTTAAATTTAAGATTTTCAGTCAACTTAAACTCAGACTCTAAAGCATTATTATTACGAGCCAACTCAGGCCTGAATTCGCTTCTTTCAAAAGAATGCAAAATTAAAAATTTGCCTCTGCGATACCCCCATGAAAAATCTTTGTTTCCGTTGGCAGGCTTTTCAGAAAAAGCAAAGACTTGATGTTTGCCTTTTTTAACAATTACAGAAGAATTGTCTTTAGAAGTAACTGTTTTAGATGTTTCTTTATCAAAACTTACCCCGCCTTTTAAAACTCGAGGTTTTCCGTTTCTATCATAAACACTGTACGGATTTGAATAATTATCGGAAGCTTCTTTTGAAAACAAGAAAATTTCTTCCTTCAATAGCTCTTGATTTTCCTGCGCATCAAACTGTTCTTGAATAAAATCAATACCGTTATCATTATAAAATTCACCGGAAAATTCATCACTAGCCCAAACGGGTGGTAAAAAAAATAAACAAAGTAGTAACAAAAAAATCTTTCTCATCATATAATATATTTTAGCGTGTAAATTTTAAAACAACAAAGGAAATAAAAATGGATAAAATCACATTAAGATCAGACAGGGATACAGATTACAAATTTATGTATAAGGGTGAAGAAACTATTTTGAAAGCAGGCGGAATAATTAGCATAGCAGGCGGTCTTGATGATGTTGTTTTGCCTACATGCGCAATGAAAATCATACAAAATTTAATAATTATCAAACAAGATGTTAAATAAATTATTGTAATAGATTTTTTTTTATTGTATAAAGTTGTTTGCGGCGGGTTTCGCCAAGTGGTTAAGGCTGTATACGGATTCGTTCCAAGTCGGAACCACTAAACAACACCAAATTGACAATTTAATAGATTTTGATAAATGGCGGGTGTCGCCAAGAGGTTAAGGCGGCTTCGGGATTACGTTCCGAGTCGGAACCACTAAACAACACCAAAATTGACAATTTAATAGATTTTGATAAATGGCGGGTGTCGCCAAGAGGTTAAGGCCTCGGATTGTGGTTCCGATATTCGTGGGTTCGATTCCCATCATCCGCCCCATTTTAGAAAAGAGCCCCATCATAGAGCTCTTTTTAAGTATCTACAAAGCTTTTAAGGGTTCGAGCAACATTATTTAATCTGTAAATTATTGTACTCGATTAAAGTTAATTTTATAGTCATACTCATCTAATGATGCCTTGCTTATTTCTACGTGAGGTAATCGTATTTTTATTAAATTAATTATTTTATTTTCATCCAGTATATTCATTTTGGCGCCCAAATAAATGGATTTAATTGCAATAGGACTTATTGGTAAGTCAATATATTGAAAATTATTGTTTAGTTGCTTTTTGCATATGAGCCAATGATATTTATCAATGTTTCTATCATAGTTAATATTTATAAAGTTATCATCTACTAAATCGCTCAATTGTTTTGTTGGGAGTATACATCTAAATTCATTTTCATAGCCCCAAGAATAATATTTTATATTCAAGAGCTTATTTAATTCATTCCTAAGTATTTCTTCATCCTCAAGATTTCCTAATATAGTATCACCATTTATTTTAGAAGGTATATATTCATATTGAATCTCTGTTGACTTGGAAAAAAATTTATAGTTTGAATCAAAACCAATAACTATCCCTGTATGGTGTTTTGAATAATGTGACCACATTAAAATATCCTCGTTGGTTGATGATAAAGATAATATTCTTTGGTCTTGATTTATCACATCTCTAGTTCTTTTTATAATCTCGTTTCCCTGTCTTTGAATTTGTTCTTGTGTCATTGAATTATAAAGACGTATATCATTATTTAAACCTTTTAGTATATCCTCGCAAAAATTTAATGTCTTACAGTATTCTATTGCTTTTAAAAAACTAACTTTTGAGAACTTTTCAACTATATATGGCGGAATAGAATCATAGGGGTCGTTAAAAGTACTTTGATGAGCGAATCTTATAGTAAGATTAGTTAAAACTTTTTCTCCAATATCTATTGTCATATATTTATAAAGTTTGTCTTCCAAAATCTTCCCCTTTGCAGTAATTTAAAAATGCCTCTGTATTTAATTATATCAGATTGAATTTTTCAACTTCTTCTACTAGCAAAATGACCTCAACTTTGCACATAAGTTTAATCAAATCTTCCGCCAAGGGGTCAGACATCATTATTTAATCTGCAAATTATTGTATTCAATTAAAACAAGTAGGGTGGGCAAAAATTTTGCCCACCCTAAAACTTAAATTTAAACTAAAAAACTTTATTTCTCAGCTTTAGCAGCTAAAGCTTTAGCTTCAGGGCTTATGCTTGCAGTATCTTCGAGAGCTTGAGTGCTTTTAGATTCGGTTGACTCCTCAGCTGGTTTTTGCTCAACTTTTTTAGCTGGTACTTCCGGAATCAAAGAATTTTTGTTGACTGTACTAATCATATCCATATAATGTGTCTCCTTATTTTGTCACTCTTGTTATATACCCAACCCAAAAAAATAAAAAACATTCTTGTAATGAATTGTAAACTTCGGACAACCTCACAAAAATTGAAAATTATACTAACGTCCGATAAAAACACCTTTTATTCAGAATATAATGAAATGTTAATATCTTACGGGAGTAGTTATGGAAAAATTTTTAATAAACCTGGAACAATTTTTTAAAAAAATTGAAGGCTATCAAATACTTATTATTGGTATATTCTTTTCTTTGTGCTTGGTTATAAGCACCAATATAGTTGCGGGGACTCTTTCTCGAAGCGGAATTGAAGTCACAGGTTCTGCGGTTGCAATCGTAAAATCTGATTTTGCTTCTTGGGATTTGGATATAGAAACAGGTTCTATCGATAAAAAATACGCTTATGATGTTTTGGTCAAAAATAGAAATACAGTATTGAATTACTTGAAATCAAAAGGTTTTAAAAATTCTGAAATACAAGTTCAAAATACAGATTCGTATCCTGTTTTCAAAAAGTCGAAAGAAAATGGCGAAGATACCAATGAAGTAGACCACTATTATTTTGTGCAAACTATCCGAATAGAATCCAACAATCTACAACTAATAAAAGAGGTTTCACTTGATGCTGAAAACCTTTTAAACAAAGGAATTAACATAAAATCAAACCCTCCAAACTATTTTTATACAAAATTATCAGACTTAAAAATAAAGCTTTTAAATGAAGCTTCTGAAGATGCAAAAAAAAGAGCAAAAGCTATGCTTAAAAGTACAGGCAACAGAGTTGGCGAAATAAAATCAGTAAAAACTGGAGTTTTCCAGATAACAGCCCCAAACTCTAATGAAGTAAGTGACTACGGAATTTATGATACATCTACTATTGAAAAAAAAGTTACCGCCGTTACCCAAGTTACTTTTAGAATTAAATAATTTTATTTAATCAACATTTCTCCTCTCATAGAATGTCAAAAATTCGTCAATCTGCAAAACAGATTAGAAGTAATTTTACCTATGTGCCCTATTTTAAAAATATATATAAAATAAGCTCCAAGAATGGCGTTTAATTTTTATTGCTTAAATTGAGTAAAAATTTTTTATTTAACTGGACTTTTAATCATTTTTATATGATAGTAATGTTGTTACTATAATTATTTTAAGAAAAGAGTTTTATTATGAATTATCAATTTAAAGATTTGGAAGTAGTTTGCTTGGATTGCAACGAGACTTTTGTTTTTTCTGCGGAAGATCAAGAATTTTTTGCACAAAAAGGTTATTCTGAACCAAAAAGATGTCCTGCTTGCAGAGCAGCAAGAAAAGCTAACAGTTCAGGCGGCGGACACTCAAGAAACAACAGCTATGGCAGACAACAAAAGCCTCAATTCAGAGTAACTTGCAGTGCTTGTGGCTGTGAAACTACTGTACCTTTTGAACCAAAAGCAGGAAGACCTGTTTACTGT
>JAEWLZ010000148.1 GCA_023457295.1 Cyanobacteria bacterium OH_PDB_112 | reverse complement strand
TCCCAATCGTTCGGGTTCGCGTTCCCCGTGGCGCGGTAGATGTTGTAAGGTGCAGAAGCGCCGACGTTGTACAGATCGCCAACGGCGGGGGATGCAATGGCGGCGCGAAGGGCGGTCAGGTTTGCATAGGTTCCGAGAATGAGAACGGATTCGCCGTCAGCTCCGCCCTCCGCGAGCAGCAGCCAGCTCGCGCTTTCCGTGGGATCGGTTCCCGCGACGGACGGCGTTGGATGATTCCACATATAGGTTGACGTCGGAGTTCCGAACGTAACCTTGTTGTACTGATTGTAGGACGTGTCCGGATCATATGCCTCGAATACGCTGAACGCGTCGATATACGCGATTACCTGCGGCAAGGTAAGCACAGAAGCGCCTGGATCGACGTAAGTATCGCCTACGCCTTTTTTCACGTCCGCGTACTTGAAAAACGGAGTGATCGTCTGGTCGGAATAGGATACCTGGACGTGGATATAAATCCTGCCAGGGAACGCAAAGCACTCCGGTGCAAGCTCCCCGCTGATCACGTCCCCGGCCGTGGTGCATTCGATGAACACAGGAACGTCGTACAGGCGCACAACATAAATCCCAGCGGTCGCTCCCGCAAGGCTAACGGCAGCGCCGTTGTTCTTCAGCTCGATATTGAACTGGTGTGTTCCGCCGTCGCCCTGGAAGAAGTTATACCCGAGCGGCGTAGCGTCGATAATCGGCGTTGCGATGTCGATCGCGCTGCTCCCCGTGTAGTTGTGCTGGATGATAAGGCTCATATTATCCCCTCCGCCTGCTGATTTGCTTGATGCGGTTTAGCGGCGTGATCATCGGGTCACCGAGCACCAGCGACAGCCGCATTTTC
Source organism: Cyanobacteria bacterium OH_PDB_112 (assembly GCA_023457295.1). Classification (GTDB taxonomy): domain Bacteria; phylum Cyanobacteriota; class Vampirovibrionia; order Gastranaerophilales; family CAJFVJ01; genus JAEWLZ01. Next base: position 2,627 of record JAEWLZ010000148.1, on the reverse strand, counting down.
TGCCCCGGTTCGTAGGTCTCAATCGCCTCGGCGATCCTCGCGTCCATCGAAATGCCGTACCGCGTGTTCCTGTAGGTGATAAGGTCGCCCAGGTTGAAGTCCGTCAGATATTGCTTGCCAACGTATGGGTTGATTTCAACCTCCGCCGCGAGCTCGACAGGCGACTTCGCGATTTCGTTTTTCCCGATTTGCTTGCAGCTGTTATAGAGTGACTGTATTTTCTCGTCGGTCGTACCGATAGTCGGTTCTTCGATGTCGGTTACGGCGATTCCAAGCTCGCTGCGGCTCATGCCGCTTCCGCCGCCGATCCCCGCCGGATTGCTCCCGGCGTTGATATATGTCTGATCGCCCGCGGAGTAGACGTTTTCCGACATCACGTCTACAAGCCGCAGGTCGGACGCCGCAAGCTCGTCAATGGATCCATTCGTTGCATATCCCGCCGTTTTTTCGTTCTCGATGCTCTCCATGTACGACTGCGACAGTACGTTTCCGAGCACCTCGTCGAAAATCACATGCGGGTTCACGTCCTGGCCGGTGGTGTGATCCACACCCCTGTAAATCTCAAACCACATCGTCAAGGTATCCGCCGACGAATCGTAGTATTCGGACGTCACCCTGAACCCGTATCCGCCCGTCACGCACAGGGAAATGATGTTGTCCAGCATGCTCATAAGCTTTTCGGGCTGGAAGATGAACACCGCGTCCCCGGTATAGGAGAACGACGGCTCGAGCCAGTGGAAATCTGGGAACCGCCTGTCGCCGTCCGCGTCCAGGTCGCCGTTGATATCCGGCACGTAATCGCTTTCCCCTTCGTCGTAATGCTCTAAAAAGATCGGCTGGCTTCTGAGCACGATTTTGATATGCCCAACAGGGTGATCTTCGTTCTGGGCGGACGCGGTCATGACGCGCTTCGCAAGGATGACGGGCAAGGACTTGCCATATACTTCGATGCTTTCCACTCCGTCTACGTCTGTGGAAATTTGCTTGGAGGTAATCAGCATCAGCTCGTTATGCCCGGCCTTGCCAACCAGACGGCGGGTTTTCAGAAGCGTGTTCGCCTGCGCGGAAAACGGAACGGACAGCGCAAATTCGCCAATTGCCTGATACCGCGGATGCCAGATCAGCGTATTGTATTGCTGGATGATCCCGAGCGGGTATGCGCCTTTTTCAACGCCTGCGGTCACGTGCGGGTACTCGTATACGATCAGCTTCGGCGTTTGGATATCGCTTGCCGTGGAGCTGCTCCGGCGCACGCTCTCGGACGCCGAGGACCAATCGCTATCGTAGCCTTCCAACGTTCCGAATGTTTTCACCCTGTAGCGCCTGTACTGGCCCAAATTCGCGTTGATAGGCGCGAGGTAACTGCCGCTCGCTTCCGTGGAATACAGTGTTTTCAGCGCCGTCCACGAGCCCCAGGTAGAATTGTCCGCGGAGTCCGAGTACTCGACGTCGTATCTTGTGATCGGGTTGCCGATACCTGGATATGCGCCGCCCCACGACAGCTGCACCGGCCGTGACGATACGGACGCGGAAAGCGAAAGCACGGTCGGCGCCACGCAGTTGGATGTGGTTGCGGTTACGCCCGCGTATTGCGAGGAAAGCGCGCTGTCGTAATCCGTGCCCTCGCTGCCTTTGGTCTTGACCTTATAATAATAGGTTTCTCCAGGAGCATCCGGCGCGATAACGGTCGTCGTTCCGTATGTGCTGGTCGATGAAACCGATTTGTAGAAGAAATACTCTCCGGACGAGCTGCTTGCGCGGTAGATGTCGTACCCGACGATGCTATTCCAATCACCTTCCGCCGCTCCGCTCCACGATAAATTTACGGGCCCTCCCGGCGTCGGCGTGGGATCGTCCACGGATACGACTGTCGGCGCGGTACATGCGGAAGGGATTCCTGTAACGTCAAATTCAATGTAAAAGCGGTACTCTTCGTCTGCTCCGTTACTATAGACCGTTCCCGCTTCTGCGGTATTCGTAGAAAATCTGAAATACCAACCGCCGCCCGGGTTGGAGATTTCCGAATTAAATAGGGAAGTAATATCGAGTTCCTTGCGTCCCGTTGTGTTAACGCCCGTAAACTCTTCGCCGACGCCTTCCTCAGTCTGCGCGCTGTCGGATACCCTTCCGGCAATCGCCCCCCCGGCAAACGCTGTCCGAATATACGGGCAGGCCTTCACGCTATTGATCGTCGCGGCAGCGAACGGAGCGTAAGCAGGAATCCGGAAACATGCGATGTTCATCATGTTATACGGATAACTGAACGCACGGTCAACCGTCATGTATTCCTGGCTTGTTTTGTCGGTATAACTGTGCGTTATGGTATACGGATCGACAACCAGATTCGTTCTATAGTCGTTTTCTACCTGATCTGCATATATTCTGATGATGACAGACATACTATCCCCTCAGCGCGATATACTGCTGCGTATACCGGATCATCACGGCAAAGTCCGCCTCGTCGCCGTGCGCAAGCCATGAAACCACGTTCTTTCCCGGATAAATGCGCGGAAAAGCCGTGTTGTCGAAGTCGATTCTTTCCAGCGTTTCCACGCCGTTCAGCTGTACGGACGTGTTTTTTTGTTCTGTATTGATCACCAGCACATCGCCGGTATCAAGGTCAACGC
>JAEWLZ010000147.1 GCA_023457295.1 Cyanobacteria bacterium OH_PDB_112 | reverse complement strand
CTATAATTGCGGGCATAATCTAGTGTCACGTCTTACAATTTTAGGCTCATCGCCTCAACTTATAAGACGCTCACCTTTTAAAAACTCAAAATTTTTGCATAACAAAAATTTTTCGTATAAATAAATTTTAGCACAAAGATTTTTATGCAAAGAAAATCCAACTTAGTAAAAAATCTGCCAAAAGAAGGACGATAGTTGTATACATTGCTGCTTTGATTGTGGCATCTCCAACATCTTTTGCCCCGCCTGTGGTTAAATATCCCCGTGTACAACAAACAGTGGCAACAATAACTCCAAAAACTGCAGATTTTATAACGCTCACTTCTATATCATAAGGAGTTATCTGATTCCAAACAGAATGCATATATCTATTCGGATGCAGACAAATTGTAGCTTCTGCAACAATAAGACCACCGTATAACCCAATAACCTCACAAATGAGCGTAACAAGCGGAACAACTAAGAACGCCGCCAAAACTCGTGGAGCAATAAGGTACTTTACCGGGTTAACACCCAAAGTTTTCATTGCGTCAACCTGTTCTGTTATTTTCATATTAGCGATTTCTGCCGCCATACCTGTCCCTGAACGAGCACTTATAGCAAGTGTGGCAAACCCAGGCGCAAGTTCACGAATAAGTGCAAATGACACAACAGCGCCTATATAACCTTCAGTACCCGACATAATAAACTGTTGCGCAAGTTGAAGTGAAATAACAGCTCCCGCCACAAAAACTATAACTATAGAAATCCATAACGAATCAAACCCTATATAAGCCCCTTGAGAAATTGTTTCCGACCAACTAACTTTGCCGGTTAAAATATACTTTAAAGACTTAAAAAGGTTTATTATGCAATGTCCTATAAAACTAATCATAAATAGGTGTACACCAATGTTTATATTCCGCTACTTTTCCTCTTACAATATCGTGATAAAGTTGTTTGATTTGATTTACAACTTCAGTAACTTCACCGGTTCCGACAGGGCGATGGTCAATTGATGTGATAGGCATTACCTGTGCGCCTGTCCCGCAATAAAAAGCACCGTCAACTATATAAAGTTCTGTTCTGTCTATATCTCTTTCCACAACTTCAATGTTTAGATAATTTTCGGCGATTTCTTTTACTGTATTTCTTGTAATACCCACCAAAATATCATCGGTCGTTTTTGTAGTTATAAGCTTATTCCCTTCAACAAGATAAAGGTTCATCGCACTTCCTTCGGTAACTTGTCCGGCAGAATTTAAAACAATAGCATCGTCAAAGCCTGAAAGTCTCGCATCAGATACAATCAAAGCTGTATTAGCGTAGCATCCTGAGATTTTAGCTCTAGGAGGAATAGCATTATCATCAGAACGTCTCCAGTTTGAAACGCAAACTTTAAGTCCTTTTGAACAATCAATATAATCTCCCAATGGAAGCGTGAAAATCAGCAACGCATCAGGAATCCCGATTAATTTTGGACCGATTGTTTCATGTGAAGATTTATAGACAGTCGGACGAATATAAGTATCTGTTTTGGGAGCATTTTTTTTCAAAAGCTCAATCGTAATATCACACATATCATCGACAGTATATTCTGGGTGCATATGCATAATTTTGCAACTGTTAATAATACGTTCGAAGTGTTCTCTCATTCTGAATACATACAATTGTTTTTCTTCTTCAACCCAATACGCTCGAATTCCCTCAAAAACACTTGTTCCATACAAAAATGCGTGAGTTTTTACACTAATATTGGCTTGTTCATCGGGCAAATATTTGCCATCCAAAAATACATAATCAGACAATTTTTTTCTCCTTTAAAAAAATTTAAACTTCACGTTCGCTATATCACAAATTTGATTCGAGGTGTAGTTTTTTACAAGAAAATTTTTTATAGTAAAATATTTATATATAAACAAAAAATTTTGCACTTAGGAGAATAACTTGGTATCGTTAAATATTTTCGGAATGTTAATATTTTTTGTGTTGGCAGCTTTTTCGCTGTTACAGCTTTTCATTGTTTTTTGTTCCTCAAAATATAAAGTTTGGAAGCTGAAATACAAATACGGTGAGGCTAAATATAATCAAAATCTTAATGTGGTAGTATACTCGCACAATAATGCGGAAGCTGTAGTTGAACTTCTTGAAAACTTGAAAAAGCAAGAATATCCTCTTGATAAAGTTAAAATAAATATAATTTTAGATAATTGCACCGATAATTCATCTAATCTGCTTGAGATTTTAGGCGGAGCAAAAATTTGGCGTATTTCAACCGGAGCAAATCACATAGGTCGAGATGCAGCTTTTGAATGGTTTTTAGACAGGACACTCGCCACAGAAAATACTAACGCTTTTGTATTTTTAGACTCAAAAAATAGAATAAACCCTTTGCTGCTAATGGGGATAAATAATGCTATAAGAGAATTTCCGGTTGTTTTCGGCAAAATATCCCACACTACCGATAATAAAATTTTATCTGCGATTATTAATCTTTGCGATAAACTTCATTTCAATATAAATATGAAAGGCCGTTCTATGGCAGGTTTGTCCAATATAGCAGAAACGGAAATTTTGGTTGTAAGACAAGAAATCTTAGAAAAAGTCAGATTTATAAATGTAAAAAATCAAAACACCGGGATGTTGTATTCTATGCTTTTGTCAAAAGCAAAAATACCTGTTGTATATTCTGATGAAGTTACTGTCTTTAAAAGAGATACTACTACTGTAAAAAGTTATATTAAAACCAAAAATCAAGAATTTAAAGATAGAATAAAATCATTTTTATACGCTTTCCACTTACTTTTTGAACCTATAAATGTAAAAACCAGAGAACTTATTCTGTCACTAATTTATCCTAATGATTTCATTATGGTATCAATGTTTTTAGGGTTAACCTGTATAACAATTTTCTCTGATAGATTTATATTGCCTGGAAAAATATGCCAATATACGCTTTCATTCTGTATAGTTACAACTATTTATACAATAATCTTGTCAAAATTAAGTTTTAAAGATATTTTTGCTTGGGGACTTAAGTTAATCTCAACACCGCTTTTATTTTCAGGCAATTTTATCAGCGAAATTAATATCAAAATACCAAAAATAAAATTTGAAAAACCTTCTTTTAACTTTCAAATGCCTAAGTTGAAATTACCTTCTTTATCCAGAAAAGCCTCCAAAAAGGCAACTAATGTTTTGGTCACAAATGGGATAAAAGATATACCTTGCAAGCTAGAAATAAAAAATAGCGGTGGATTTTATTCATCTATCTTATGGTTTAATAACAAAAAAATATCATCGAATCAGTTTTTAAAAGCATCTGAGTCGTTAACGGACTTGTCTGAAAAACTTTTAAACAGGAATTTTGCTTTAAAAGTTTGCCAAAATTGCGGTTATTTTGAAGCCGCAAAAGATTTTAATTATGATTGTATTAAAGGGGCTTGTCTTTTGGGAATAGCAAAACATGGACAAAAAGAACCTTACAGCACACAAATTTCATATGGCTGTAAATTTATTATCCCTGCACATGCAAAAGATTATGTGCGTAAACAAATTGAAGAGCTTCATAGAAAATAATTTAATTTAAAATTCTGCAAAAACCTTCGTAATGTTTATCAACTTCTCCGTACTGGAATTTTATATTTTCATTTTCGCGTTTAGTTTTTATATAATAAAGTTCTTCAACCTCAGGCTCAGTCTGAGCAGGCATCATTTTAATTTCACCTATTGCGTTATAGCCCTGCTTTAAAGATAAAGTATCTGTATCTTTATTGAAAACAACTGTATAAAATCCTGGCGAAATGATAGTATTTGCACCTAGAATTTTGTCAGTCACTTGAATAAGAAGATATGGTTTTTGAATAATATTATTGTTATTGGCGTTGTTTCCCTCTTTTGTGATAGGGTCGCCTTTGAGTTTTTCTTCTTTTTTATCTTTTCTTTGCCACCAGTGTTTTTTTTCTGCTTTTTTCTTCTTTTTTTCTTCAAGCATTTTCAAAACTTGCTGAACCTCCTGCTCGGAAACAGGTTTCAAATTGCGTGGCGTTGTGAAAACATTATAGCCCGCATCGAATTCATCCATTTCTGCAAAAGCAACCAACGGATAAATCATCATTAAAATTAAAATTAGAATTAAAACAAATTTTTTTTTCATATCAGCTAATTTTATTATAGCTCTAAATTCATTCATAAAAACGATTTAAAAATAGTTTAATATTTTTAGTTTAGTTACAAGTTGCTCAAATACCATTCTTGAATTATTATAGATATGTTGTTTTAGCTGAGTCTCGGCAAAAAATCTAAAATGGAGGATAGAATTATGTTACAAAGGACATTCGTCGCAATCAAACCTGCAACAGTAAAACGAGGATTGATAGGCGAAATTATTAGACGTTTTGAGCGCAAACAATACAAAATTGTTGCGATGAAAATGCTAGTTGCCGATAAAGACTTAGCTTATAAACATTATGAAGAACACATCGGAAAACCATTTTTTGATGAATTGGTGAATTTTATAACATCAGGTCCTATTATTGCCATGGCAATAGAAGGATATGACGCAATCCCCGGAATTCGTAAAATGATTGGCGCAACAAATCCTCTTGAAGCTGAAACAGGTACAATAAGAGCTGATTTCGCACAAACCAAAGAACGTAATGTTGTCCATGCTTCCGATTCTGAAGCTAGCGCGGCAAGAGAACTAAAATTATATTTCTCTGACGATGAAATTTGCGAATATGAGTTTTAATTTTACTCTCGAAAAAACATCTAAAAATTCAAAAGCACGAGCAGCAACATTTTTAACTCCTCATGGCGAAATAAAAACTCCTGTTTTTATGCCTGTAGGGACAAATTCTGCTGTAAAAATGATGACAAATCAACAACTTGAAGATGTAAACGCTCAAATAATTTTGGCAAATTCTTATCATTTATTTTTACGTCCCGGTCATAAAATGATTGAAGAAGCTGGCGGAATTCACAAATGGATGAATTGGAACAAACCTGTTTTGACAGATTCAGGCGGTTTTCAGGTTTTCAGTCTTGCAAATCTGCGAAAAATAAATGAAGACGGGGTAAGCTTTCAAGACCCCAAAGACGGGCAAAAATATTACATAAATCCCGAAATTTCCATGGAAATACAAACTTCTATCGGGGCAGATATAATAATGGCTTTTGATGAATGTGCACCATATCCTTGCGAATATAAACAGGCAAAGGATTCTATGGAATTAACACATCGTTGGCTAGAAAGGTGTTTCAAGGCCCACAATAATCCCAAACAAGCACTCTTTCCGATAGTTCAAGGTTCTACATATGATGATTTGCGTCGAGAAAGCGCATCGGTGATTTCATCTTTTGATGCGATAGGTTACGCAATAGGCGGTGTAAGCGTCGGTGAGCCTACTGAAGAAAAAAATCGCATAGTTGAACTTTGCACTCCTCTTTTACCCGAATATAAGCCAAGATATCTTATGGGGGTGGGAACTCCTGAAGATTTACTCGACGGGGTTTTGCGAGGAATTGATATGTTTGATTGCGTTATGCCGACTAGAAATGCAAGGCACGGAAGCTTTTTCACAGATGACGGTCGAAAAATTATAAGAAATAAAGTTTTCGAGAGAGATTTTTCGCCGCTTCAAGAAGGTTGTACTTGCTATGCTTGTCAAAACCACACAAAGGCGTATATAAGACATCTTTTCCGCCAAAAAGAAGCAACAGCGGCTGTTTTAATGTCCATTCACAATATTCATTACCTTATCGACCTTATGGGCAAAGCTAGACAAGCTATCTTAGAAGACAGGTATGTTGAATTTTATACAGAAAAAATGGCTAGGTTATTGCCTAAAAAGTAGTTTTTCGATGTCATTACGAGCGTAAGTGAATTAATCTCAGGCATAATAGATTGCTTCGTCGATTCAAATAATCTCCTCACAATGACGATAATTTGTCATAAATTAACCATATGGTCAACAAATAATTGACTAAATGATTGATGAGAGCATGCAAAATTTTTGGCAAAATAATATTGTAAGACAAGTCAGGTTAAGGTCTTATAGAGGAAGAAAGAGTTAGGGGATTTAAGGGCTTCTTTGGAGGAGCCTTTTTTATTTTGTAAAATTTTATTTACAATTTAAAGCATTAATATCATTTTTTATCTTTACCATTGTTAAATCAATTTGTAACCTTGAAATGGAGATGAATTTATTATGAAAGTCAATTATTCTAATCAAACTTTTGGTTCGAATGTAAAATTAGGCAAAGGTTTTAACACAACAGATTTTTCTGATGCAGATTTAAGAAAATCATTCGAAAAAGTTATTCCTCCGGCGCAAATGGATGAATTTTCAAAGCAGATAGATAAATTTAAAACTTTTATGGAAAAAGATGGAGATGACAAATTTACTGTATCGTTGCAGCCGTGTAAAAAAAGATTTATTAAAATAATAGGTGGATATTTTGGACCAACTTCAAGTATGCAAGTAAATAAAAGATTTGGTAATATTAATACTTTAGGCGAAAGAATGATTCAGTCCGCGCAAAAAATTCATAATGCATACAAGAAATGCGTTGTTTTTCTCTAATTATTCAAACTATGAATCGGTGCGGGAATACGTCCTCCGCGATTTACAAAAATAGATGAATCGCAAGAATTTATCTTCATAATAGGGGCTTCACCCAAAAGTCCTCCAAATATTGCTCTATCGCCGATAGTTTTATTTGGGACGGGAATTATACGTACCGCAGTTGTTTTTTTGTTAATCATTCCTATCGCCATTTCATCCGCAATAATGGCAGAAATTGTATCAATTGGAGTATCTCCTGGTATTGCAATCATATCAAGTCCCACAGAGCAAACAGAAGTCATCGCTTCTAGCTTATCAAATGTTAAAGCGCCACAGGCTGCCGCTTTTATCATCTCAGCATCTTCGGACACAGGAATAAATGCGCCTGATAGTCCTCCAACATAGGAACTTGCCATAATACCGCCTTTTTTAACAGCATCATTAAGCAT
>JAEWLZ010000146.1 GCA_023457295.1 Cyanobacteria bacterium OH_PDB_112 | reverse complement strand
TAGCGCATCAGAGACGATATTTACCGCTTCATCCTGTCCGATGAGGCGTTGGTGAAGTATTTCTTCCATCGAAAGAAGTTTTTGTTTTTCACTCTCAACAAGTTTGCTGACCTCGATTCCAGTCCATTTGCTTACTACTTGCGCGATTTCATCTTCAGAAATTTCTTCTTTCAACATTGCGTTTTTTTCTTTTTTAGGAAGTTTTTCTTCTTCTGCTTTCTGTTGTTTTTCAAGCTCTATAAGTTTGCCGTATTTGAGTTCTGCTGCATAAGCAAGATTAGCTTCGCGCTCTGCTATTTCAATGTTGTTTTTTGTTTTATCTATATCTTCTTTTATTTTTGTAAGATTTGAAATAGAGCTTTTTTCGGCATTCCACTGGCTTTTTAAAGAATTTTCCTGTTCTTTTAATTGAACCATTTTTCCTTCGATTTCTTCAAGGCGTTTTTTTGAAGCATCATCCGTTTCTTTTTTGAGGGCTTCTTTTTCGATTTCAAGCTGAATAATTTCACGGCTGAGTTTATCAATCTCCGAAGGCATAGAGTCTATATCTATACGCAAAGATGATGCTGCTTCGTCAATTAAGTCGATAGCTTTATCAGGTAAAAATCTATCCGTAATATACCTGTCAGAAAGCTTAACAGCAGCAATAAGCGCACTATCTTTGATTCTGACTCCGTGATGGACTTCGTATTTTTCCTTTAATCCGCGAAGAATACTTATTGTGTCTTCAACGGTTGGTTCTTCCACCAAAACAGGTTGAAATCTTCGTTCTAAAGCCGCATCTTTTTCAATGTGTTTACGATATTCATTTAGAGTTGTAGCACCTATACATTTAAGTACACCGCGAGCGAGCATTGGTTTTAAAAGATTTCCTGCATCCATAGCTCCTTCTGCTCCACCGCCTGCGCCGACTACGGTATGAAGTTCATCAATGAACATAATAATTTGTCCCTGACTTTGTTCTACTTCTTTGAGAAGCGACTTAAGGCGTTCTTCAAACTCTCCTCTATATTTTGCTCCTGCAATGAGTGCACCCATATCAACAGAAATCAAAATTTTATTTTTGAGTCCTTCAGGAACATCACCTTTTACTATACGTTGGGCAAGTCCTTCTATTATCGCAGTTTTACCGACTCCAGGTTCACCTATTAATACAGGGTTATTTTTTGTACGGCGATTTAAAACTTGAATTATCCTTCGAACTTCTTCATTTCTTCCTATAACGGGATCTAATTTACCTGTGCGTGCAAGTTCTGTAAGGTTTGTTGAGAATTTTTTAAGTACCTGATAATTATTTTCCGCATCAGGCGAGTCAAGAGTTACATTTCCTCGGATTTCTTTAAGTTCTTTTAGAACTTTATCTTGTTTAATGCCTTTGTTTGCAAAAATTGTGCCTGACTGAGAATTTAAAATAGCAAGAAAAATATGTTCATTTCCAATGTAAGCATCGTTAAATTTACCAGCTTCCTGTTCTGAATTTGAGAGGATATTATTTAATTCGGTTGAAATATAAAGTCTTGAAGCATCTACATTGCCTGATATCGCGGGCTTTTTGTCTATTAAAGATTTAATTTCTGATTTGAGTTGTTCTATGGGAGCATTTATATTTTTCAAAATTTCCAATACAACATTTTCTTCCGCACTAAGTATTGCAAGCATGATATGTTCAGTATCAAGTTGAGGATTTTTGTGTTGTAAGGCAATTTCTTGAGCGTCCAAAAAAGTTTTTTGAGCGGATTTTGTGAGTTTATCAAAATTAAACATAATTAAATACCTCCATAACACAAATATTTAAGGACTAATTTTAACAGTATAATTTCATTTTAATCTGTATTTTGACAAATTTGATAAAATTTATTTTTATTTAATGTTTGTAATCAGGAAATCCAAAAAGACTTAGACTCTGATTTTTTTTAATTCCGCAAGTTCTTTTTGATAAGGAGAAAGATTATTGATTTTTTCGATTATAGGTGGAAGTTTTTCTAAAATATAATCAACATCTTCTTCTCTTGTAAATCTGCTTAAGCTGAACCTGATACTACCATGCATAGCAGTTAAAGGGATTCCCATTGCTCGTAAAACGTGACTCGGTTCAAGGCTTCCTGATGTGCAGGCACTTCCTGATGATGCGCAAATGCCTTCATCGCTTAGGTGTAATAAAATTAATTCACCTTCAATATATTCAAAACTTATGTTTGTAGTATTTGGCACTCTTTGCGCTTTCCCGCCATTTACTCTTGCATTGAAAATTCTTTCCAAAATTCCTTTTTCAAGCTTATCACGTAAGGTTCTTATTCTTGTATCTTCATCTTTTAGTCCCTCAATAGCCAATTCAGATGCTTTACCAAGACCGATTATACTTGTTACGTTTTCAGTTCCGGCTCTTTTTCCTCGTTCTTGATGCCCTCCGATAATTAGAGGATTAATTAAAACTCCTTGTCTTACGTAAAGAGCACCCACACCTTTTGGGGCGTGGATTTTGTGTCCCGCAATTGATAGAAGGTCAATTTGTGTTGATTTTACATCAATAGGAATTTTTCCTGCCGCCTGCACAGCATCTACAAAGACAATAGTTTCCGGATTTTTGGCTTTTACTATTTCAGCAGCTTCTTTTACGGGAAATATGACACCGGTTTCATTATTTGCCCACATTATGCTTACAAGTGCGGTATTTTCAGTGATACTTTCCTTAAGTTGTTCAAGGTCGAGTTCACCCTCATTATTTACATCAATATAAGTTACTTTATAACCACGTTTTTCAAGCCATTTATAAGTATTCATAACACAAGCATGTTCGACTTTTGTTGTGATTAAATGTTTTTTTGGATTATTAAATAAAGTCCCTTTTATAGCAGTATTTGCGCTTTCTGTTCCTGATCCCGTAAAAATTATTTCGGCAGGAGTATTCGCACCTATAAGTTCCGCTACTTTTGTGCGGGATTTTTCGAGTTCTTTTGCGACAGCTCCGCCAAAAGAGTGAATACTTGAAGGGTTGCCGTATTTTACACAAAAATACGGGAGCATTTCATCAAGAACTTTTTCATCAACTTTTGTTGTCGCGTTATTATCTGCGTAAATAATTTTTTCCATTTTTAGACCTGCTCTACTTCAATATCTTTTGATATATGTTCTTTGAGAGTTTTTTCCACAAAGTTTTTAAGGGTTAAAGTGCTGCTGGGACAAGATTTACAGGCGCCCTGGAGTTTTACAAAAACTTTATTGTCATCAATATCAACAAGTTCTATATCTCCTCCGTCTTTTCTTAATTCATCAGAGATATAATTTTCCAGAACTTTATTAATTTTCAAAATCATTTGGGTTTTTGTAAGCGGGACTTCGACAACTTTTTTTTCTTCTTCTTGAAGATGCAATTCTTCTCTCATTATTTTTTCTATATCTTCACGACAATGTTGGCAAGCACTGCAAGCTTTTGTGTAATTTTGAATTTTTTCTATTGTATCAAGATTATTTTCTTTTATTAAATGACGAAGATGACTTTCTTTTACTTCAAAACATTTACAGATAATAGGGTCTTCTTCTTCATGTTTGACTCCTGTG
>JAEWLZ010000145.1 GCA_023457295.1 Cyanobacteria bacterium OH_PDB_112 | reverse complement strand
TCATCAAGAGAAATATTTTGTATAATATTTTTTTGCAAAACAGCATATTCTATTATTTCAGAATCCTTACAGCAATTATCTTGTATTTTAGAAATTTGTTTATTTATTAAATGACCGTAATATCCTGCTTTTATAGAATTGGGGATAGATTTATTTAATTCTTGTTTTTCTATTCCATGATGCATTTTATTGCAACAATTGGCATAGTTCTCTTTTAGTAATTCTAGTTCTATTAAATCAGTATCAAATTTTTCAGGGGGATTATTGTTTTGATTGTGTATTGCAATATTTTTGTTAATATTAATGCTTAATTTTTTAACATCATTTAAATCTGTTTCAAATGAATTTGCTGTTACAAAATATGTATTGTCTTTAAGTACTAATTTACTAATATCATCAACTTTCCCAAAATCCATGTTTATCGAGGTTGTAAATTTTCTTTGTAATTTATTGTCAGGATCCATATTAACAATAATATAATGATAATCCTCATCATAATCATCTCTAGATTGTGTTATATTTGAAGCATTTCCTTGAATCCACTTATATACACCAAAATCTTCCCCCCAGCCATTTAATTCGTTTAACATACTATATTTCCAAAAAGAGCCAAATTTTTCTTCATATTCTAAAAATTCTTTCAATTCAGTATCTTTTCCTACTTTTTCTTTAAGCTGTTTGGCTTTCATTTCCATTTTTGCAGCACAATTAGCTGTATTAAAATAACTGGAAACTGCCGAAAAAAGATTTTTATCATTTTGCCCATTAGGATCAATAATAGAAAAAGTTTTTCTGTGTGCAAACATTATTTGAAGTTTAAGGGCTTGTAAATCAACCATATCTTCTGAAGGATTTTTATAATATTTTGCTTGAAGAAGTTCGTATTTTATTTTTTCTTTGCTGAATTTATTTTCTTTCAAAAAGGCAGCTCTTTCTTTACAATAAGATGCTTTTTCATCCAAATAATCTCTAAAACAATTTCTAAGTTCAGTCTTGGACCTATGTTTATTTTTATCCAAATAATATGGAAAGCTTGCCATCTCAAACATTTGCGCATTTGCAGGCATCATAAACGATGGGAATTTTAATTTAGAAGCATTAGAATAGTCTTCAATTTCAAATTTAGTGCCAAACTGATAATCTAAAATATTGGCATTATGGACTTTATCTATTAAAACATTAGATTCATTGACATCATTGTGATATATACGAGCTTCGTCCAGTTGAAATAAGCTTTTAAATAAGCCTTTAAAAGAATTTTTATTCCAAGGGTTTTTTTCAAAATCAGAAGGAGTCCCCTGTAATAAAGTACTTATAAGGAAAAAATTCTTTTTTTGGGTTTCGACATTTGCGATAAGTTTTTGTGATGTAGTCATTTGAGGTGGTATTTCTTGCAAAATTTTTGCTTCAGGATAAAAATTTTCATTCTTTTCTCTTGCAAATTCAGTATCTAAAGATTCTTTTATAACATAAGGCGTTCCATTTAAAACATAGGCTCTTGCAAAAAGGCCCTCACCTAAAAAATCAGCATTTGCATGCGTTTCTTCAAACTCATCAACCATGTCTTCCAGTTCTTTAGGTAATTTCCCTTGATGAACTTTATCGACCTTGCTTCTAAAGTTAGGAGTATAACTTTTTCTTTTGATACCCTCTGTTTTAGCCATAGTCATTGTCATTTTTTTTAAATCCTTTTTAATAAGATTGAATTGTATTTATGTTTTTTGGGAATGTTCTTTTTTGGGGATTAATAAACCTGCAAGAATCCCCCCTGCACCTAAAATGCTTGCAATTATTAAAACTATTTTATTTTTTTTTGCAGTTTTCGATTCTTGTTTTATATCATTTGCAGCATTTTTAAGTTTATTAAAATCTATATTAGTTGCAGGGTTATATAATGTTATACCATTTTTTTTTTCAAGTTCTTTAATAAATTCTTTATCTATTGGATATTCATAAGTCATTTTTGATAATTTGTCTTTCATTTCTTCAGATAAATTTTTTGCAAATTCAGCATTTCTTTTAGCATATTCTCTTATTGCAAGTTGTGTAGCTTCTATGAGATTTTGAGGTTTTTTAGGATCTTTAGGATTTACATGTATAAACCTGACGTTTCCGTCCGAATTAAAATATTTATCAATTTTATCAAAACTGATTCCTCCATCACTGACATCTTCACCGTTATCAACAAAAATTGATATTAGGGGTAAGGCATAGACTTTTTTAAGCTTTTCTATGTTATTAAAATCTTCTTTGAGTCCTTTTTCTTCAATATAGTTAAACAGATTAAGCATTTTAGCATCATTGGACCCATCTCCTGCTGCTATTATCAGATCATTAGTATTATTTTTGATTATCTCATCTACTTGTAATTTAATTCCATGGACTTTATCTAAATCTTCCCCCTTGACTTTGGGTATTAATTTTATTGTCGGCAATTTACCTCCAAGCATATCTCTTGAGTCGCCATCTTCTTCTCGTGATTTTATAAAATAACTTATCCCTTTTTCACTTAAAAGATTTCCTATTGCATGCTTAAAATCATTTTCATTAGGATTTGAATCATGAGATAGTGCAAGGTGAAAGCCCAAATTACCATCATCTCTAAATCCCACATAATTTGAAGGAATAAGATTAGTTCTTTTTAATTGTCCTTGCAGAGTCATATCATTATCATAAAAAATAGAAGATTGAGTTGTTTGAGCATCAAAGATTTTAAAACTATTTTTCCCGGATTTGATTTCATTTATCTGATGCGCAAGTTCACCAATCAACCATTTAGTTTCATCTGGATTCTTCGAGCTTTTTATTGTTTTTTCAGAAAGTTTTTCTATATGTTGACGAAGCTGTTCTTTATTCATGTTAGATTGAATCATATGATCATAAGCTTTTTCTAATTCAGGATAGCTTTTTATTTCTGAAGTTTCAGAATCACCAATGAAATCGGCTAATTTTGCTATATTTTTGTTTTTGTTAGGGTCATTTATTGTTGTTTGGAAAAGATTTTTTAGCAAACTTCTGATTTCAACTCCATCCCATCCGCCGGAATGTTTTTTAACCCATTCTCTTTTTTCTTTGCTAAAATCTGTTTTTAAAAAAGCATCTTTGTCACTACTTGAGAAATAATCAATATCTTTTTTTTTGAAAAATTCATCCCCACCATTTGAAATCGTTACACTTGCAGGCATAGGTAT
>JAEWLZ010000144.1 GCA_023457295.1 Cyanobacteria bacterium OH_PDB_112 | reverse complement strand
GGATTGATTGTTATAATTTGGGTTGATTTTTCGGTGCTTAAAAATTTTTCAAACGTTGAAAAAGCCTCATCAGGAGTTTTTAAATCTACATTGCAATCTAAAATTTTTTTAATTTTTCTATCCAAAGCTACTCCGTAATTTCAATATTATTGATTGTTTTAATCAAATTCTCCAAACTTTTTTGCGCAAGTGTTTCTTCTTCTCTTACAGCTTCTGAACTTATTCGATTATGCTCAAATCTTTCTATGGATTTTTTAAATTCCGCCTCAAATAAATCCTGTTTTTCATCAATATAGACATAAGGCAATTCAAATTTTTGAGCTAAATTTGTGACTTTTTCATCGTAGCTTAGAGCTAAAATATTTGAATTATGTTTAATTCCCACTAAACAGGCATGGTATCTCATCGCAATAAGACTGCGGGCAGATGCCAAAACCTCTGTTATTTCCGATATAGTAAGATGCTTCAAAAGTTCTACTTCTACATTATTTTCTCTAAGTGCATCATACATTTTTTCGCAAACTTCAGAATCTTTTTCTTCATGCAAAGGTAAGATTTCTATTTTTGTGTGTTTGTATTTTTCGGCAATGATTCTTGACATAATTTCTATTTTTTCGTCAGTAAGTTTATCATTATCACGAAGTTGTATAACAAGTTTATTTTTTTTGAGAGTTTTGGTCTTGTTAAAAGCCCAAACGCAGTCAGAAAAAGTTTTTGATTTTATTCCAATGTTTTCAAGATAAGCTCGGCTTTCCTCATCTCTGACCGAAATATAATTTATTTTTTTAAGAGTTAACTTTAATAAAATTTCAAGAGGCTTATATTTCAAAGGAGCAAATCCTTGAGAAAAAATAACAACTTTTTTACCAAGAATTTTTGCTGTCCAAATAACAAAAAGATAATATAAAAGACTTTTTATGCTTGTTTTGTCCTGCAAAAGACTCCCGCCGCCCGAAATCAAGATATCGGACACAAAAATTTGACGTATAACATCAAAAATATCAAAAGTATAAAAACAAATAATGCCGTTTTCGTAAGAAGTTAATTCCGGTTTTGAAGAAAAAGCCGAAATTGCGACACCCTGTTCTTTTAGAGCATTTACAATTACTTGTAAACTAATCTCATCACCATAATTTTCGAAACCATAATAGCCTGATATAACTGCTTTTTTCATTATTTTCCCAAGTTCTTAAACTCTGTATAAATCTCGTCTTTATGCGGAATTGATTTTATCGCTCCAATCCCCTGAACCTGATATTTAACAACCAAAGAAGCCAATCTGGCGGACTCAAAAGGAGTCAACCCGGATGAAATTCCGTGCAAAAATGCTCCGTTAAAGGCATCTCCTGAACTTGTCGTATCGACCAAATTTTCTGCCACAGCCGGGACATGGCTGAATTCTCCGCCGTAACCTACGGTATAACCTGCTGCGCCTTCTTTTACTACAACAATGTTTACTCCGCGGTCATTTAAATATTTAATAATTTTATCGGGAGTTTCAAGGTCTAAAATTTTTAATGCGTCATGTTTTGAATTCAAGAATAAAATATCCACATATTCAATAACTTGCTCAAAAAAATCTTTTGCTTCGTCGATTTCTTGCAAAAGAGGGCTAAAGTTTGGATCGTAGGCTACTTTTATACCTTTACTTTTAGCGATTTTAAAAGCTTTTTGTACGGCTTCTGCCGATGAAATCGATAAAGATTGTGTTATTCCAGTTGCATAAACAATCGAAGCCGTTTCTATATACAAAGGTGAAATATCATCAATGGATAAATTTGTTGCGGCACTTTTTCTTCGATAATAAGCGAATTCTTTAGCTTTATTTTTTGGTCTTGTAATAAAATACAAAGCATTAAATCCATCTACAAGCTTGATTTGGCTCGTATCAATATTTTCCATTTGCCAAGATTCAATAAGGAAATCTTTAAAGAAGTCATTTCCTACTCTTGAAATAAAGCCGACTTTAGAACCGAGCCTTGCAGCGGCAACGGCGGTGCAAATAGTGTCTCCGCCATAATACTTGTCTAACTGTCCCGTATAGGAAAGACTTTCATTGCTTGAAAGTTCTATTAAACCTTCGCCTATACAAATTAAATCTAAATTTTCTATCATAATAACCTTACTTATAATGACCCGTTAACTTTAGCACAAAAGCCCTGTCAGGTCAATGACGGAGGCTTTCTTTAGCTCTCTTTACTTTATTTACTATTTCTTCGTAAGCCAAATCTTTGTAAAACGCTCTTCCTATCCCTACCGCAACAGCTCCTGCATCTAAATAGTCCTGAAAATCATGAGGGCTGACTCCGCTTGTCGGAATTAACTGCAAGAAAGGCATAGCTTTCAGAATGTCTCTTACGTAATCCGCACCGCCCATATCGCTTGCAGGGAAAAGTTTTATATACTTAACGCCCGATTTCCAAGCTTGATAACATTCATTTGTTGTTGATGCAGAAGTAATTACAGGAATTTTATAACTTTTTGAAAGTCTTACGAGATTCATCTCCAAAACAGGAGACGTAAGGTATTTTGACCCTGCCATAACTGCTTTTTCAGCTTGATGGGTTGTAATTATAGAGCCCGCTCCAACAAGTACATCAGTATTTTTTGAAATTCTTTCTATAACCATTAGAGAATATTTATTTTCAAGAGTTACTTCTATAATCTCTATGCCGCCTTCTATAAAAGCATTCGCTATGTCTAAAGCTCTTTCATAGTCAGATTCTCTTACAACTCCGATCAATTTTTTTTCTGCAATTTTTTGATAAATTTTCTCAAACATTTTGATATCCTTTTTAATTTATTTCTTTGCCCAATAAAGGTGCAATAGCTTTGGAGTCATTGAATAATTTTTCATAATCTTTTGGCAAAAGCGATTGAGGTCCGTCGCAAAGTGCTTTTGACGGATCATAATGAACTTCTACCATAATGCCGTCCGCGCCTGCTGCGATGGAAGCTCTTGACATAGGTAAAACTTTGTCCCGAAGTCCTGTTCCGTGGCTGGGATCTACTATAATCGGCAGATGGGACAGTTTTTTAATTACAGGAATAGCAGAAATATCAAGTGTATTGCGTGTTGCCCGTTCAAAAGTCCTTATGCCTCTTTCGCAAAGAATTATATCTCCGTTGCCGTCAGAAAGTAAATATTCTGCTGACATAAGCCATTCTTCGATAGTTGATGAAAGGCCTCTTTTCAAAATTATAGGTTTTTTAACATAGCTTAATTCACGAAGCAAATTAAAATTTTGCATATTTCTAGCTCCGACTTGTAAAATATCCGCATATTTTACAAAAAGGTCTATTTGGGCACTTTCCATTACTTCTGAAACTACAACCATATTGTATTTATCAGCGACTTCGCGAATAATTTTTAGACCTTCTTCTCCTAAGCCCTGAAAACTGTAAGGAGAAGTTCTGGGTTTGAAAGCGCCTCCTCGAAGAGCTTTTACTCCTATTGCCGCAAGTTGTTTGGCGGTTTCATCCATTTGTTCATAAGATTCTATGGTGCAAGGACCGGCAATCATTCCGCAGTATTTGCCGCCGAATTTTACTCCTTTGACATCAACAACGGTATCTTCTGCTTTAAAAGCACGGCTTGCAAGCTTATAACTTGTTGATATTTTTATAAGATTTTCGACTCCGTCTAAAATCTCTACATCACGTAAATCAATAGATTTGTCGCCCACTGCTCCGATAACTGTATGAACGTCACCTCTTGAAAGATGAGTTTCAAACCCTTTTGCTTTTATGAATTCCACAGCTTCGTTTATTTGTTCTTCAGTTGCAGATGGCTTCATTACTATTAACATTTTAATACCTCTATTTTCGTAAACACATGATATTACAAAGGTTTTGGGATGTAAAATATTTTAAAAACCGCATATTTGTCCGTTTTTTATTCAAAATATATACTTTAATAAAAGTATGGTACATGATTTATTTGACAGTAGAGAATCTAATTTGAGCGTGCAAAACAGGCTTTTAATCCCGCCAGTTGTTTTGAATGACAGGATTTTTTTTATAAGTAATCCAAAATTTTTTTTCGTTCTCCATAAAATCGGAAAATTATCCGATTTTATGTGTTTCGCAGAAATTTATGGTTACGATGAAATAAAATTATGGCTAAAACGCAATCATCTTTTAGATATAAACTTCCTTGACAATATAAGCTTGTATTCGGTTTTTTGCAAAATAAAACATTCTTGCAAAATGAGATTTTATGTTAAAAACCCTTGTGCGCAAGTCGGTAAATTTGATTTAAATTAATTAATTAATTAATTTATCCGTTATAACCGCGTTCTCTCAGATAACATCTTATATGATGCAGAGAACCCTGAACAATTCTTGTAATTCTTGATGAAGAAAGGCCTACTTGAACGGCAATATCTTTTACCTGCATATTTCTGTAAAAACGATATTCCACAACGGCTCTTTCTTTTCTGGGAAGTGTAGAAATGGCTTCTCGAATCATTTTTGCGATTTCGCCAATTTCAATTTTTTCATCGGGTAGCGCGGCGTTATCTTTTATAAAATCAAAAGGCGAATCATTATCCGATGCCGCATCGGCAAGGGAATCTATCGAAAGAATGGTTTCATAGACCGATTCTCTTACTTTCGCCGGAGAAAGGTCTATTCCGTCGCTTCCGTCTTCGTCAAATTCTCCTTCATCTTTTTTATGTTTAAGAGAGTACCATTTATAGCGGTTTCGTAGTTCGTTTCTTATAGCCCATCTTACAGCTGTTGCTATATAAGAGCTGTTGTATTTTTCCAACTGTTCGGCAGTTTTATTTTTTATCATTGATTGAACAGCAATTATCCCGATTGAAACAAGTTCTTCGTATTCAATCATATGAGAAGGAATTCGTCGCTGTTCTACTTTGGAAACTTTTTCAATAATCTCCATGTATTCACGAATTTTTTGATTATTTTTTACTTCATTTGCGTTGGACATACTTTTCCAAAATTTTAAACAAACTACCTATTATATTTTAGACGCATTTTCCTGTTTTCGCAAATCGTACACAAAGAGGAGAATTTCTGCGACGGCTTGATAAAGTTCGGCGGGAATATCCTGATTTGCTTTTACTATTTTGAATAAAGCCCTTGCGACAGGCGGATTTTCGATGATAGGAATATTATTTTCTCTTGCAATTTTTTTTATTTTTTCAGCTACTAAATCTTCACCTTTTGTGAGGACTTTTGGAGCTTCCATTGTTGATTCGTCATATTTTATGGCGACAGCAACGTGAGAAGGGTTTGTAACGATACAATCTGCTTGAAGTACAGAATCGGAAGCCCCTTGAGAAAGCATTTGCATCCTTCTTTGGCGCAAGGCCGCTTTGACATGAGGATCGCCTTCCGAGTTTTTATATTCATCTTTAATTTCTTTGAAGGACATTTTTTGGTCTTTAAGAAATTTCCATTTTGTTACTCCGTAATCGGCGGCAGCTATTATAAAGAAAAGAACCCCGGCTTTTGTGATAAAGTCCCATAAAAGATTGCCGAATTCTATCATAATTGCAAAATTATTATCAATTTCAATCAAATTTAAAATTGTCATTAAATGAGCTTTATAAACCATATAGCCTACAAATCCCATCAATAAAACTTTTACAATATTTTTAAATAACTCAAAAAGAGTTTTTATCGAAATAAGATTTTTAAAATATTTTGTAGGGTTGAATGCATCAAGTTTGGGTTCAAGCACCGCAGTTGCGACAAGGGGTCCGACCTGAACCAAATCTGCCATAATTGCGATAAAAGCCGCAATAATTAAAATAGGACCGATAATAAAAAAAGTAGGCTTCAAGGTGATGAAAGCTATATAAGATTCTCCGATATCATCAAGGTGTTTATTTGGAATTTGTTCATACATTAAAACAAAAAGCTGTGTAACTTGATCCCAAATAAAAGGCGCAAGATTGTAAATGACAAAAAACATCAAAACAAGAGAACTGGCTATTGAAAAGTCTTTACTTTTAATAACCTGACCTTGTTGTCTTGCTCTGTTCAGTTTTTGAGCCGTAGCTTCAAACTGTTTATCTTCATCACCCATAAATTATATTCCTGACGATATTTAATTATATCTTACAACACAATAGCAAATAAGCGTAAATAAAGCATTAAAAGCCTCTTTTTATAGCGTTAAATTTTTAAAAAACTTCATATTTGAAACAGAAAAGGTTTATAAAATTAAATCTTGAGGAAAAAGTAATATATCCAAGTGTCTAATTATAATTTCAATTTTTGTTGATAAACTTTACAAGTAAAATGGGCAATATGAGTTTTTTAATTCATATAATTCTTGTTATGACAGGTAATACAGATTCCAGATTGGCGAAAGGATTGAAAAATGAATATAATTTTAAAAAAACTTTTTTCAGTGTATTTGATTTTGTTTTTTGTTTTTTCTCAGGCGGCTTTTGCTAAATCAATTGATAAAACATGTCCTTGTCCTCCGCCGGGGTATGACGCACCTGCCTGTGTTCAGCCTCAGCAATGTTGTCCCGTTCCTTCAAGCTGCCCTGCGCAGCAATGTTGCGGTCAGTCTGTCGGACAGCCATGCTGTGAAAATTCTTGTTGTCAGCCAACATGTGGCTGTGAAAATGATTGTGATTGTGGATGTTCAGACCCATGCAGACCTTGCGCAAAAATAGAACATTTGTGTACTAATAAGCACTCCCCCGTAAATCTTGTCAAAATTTGTGGATGTCAAGCTGTTGTGGAACAACATTCCGTTATTGAGGCAAATTTGGGACAGAGAGTTTTTTCAAAAAAACTTTGTCCCGGAGATAAAATAACATTCAATCTTCCGAACGGTCTTTGGACTTGCGAGGGTAGAAAAATTCTTCCCGCTTGCTCACAAATTGTTGCAAGAGTAGAGTGCATAATTCCTCCCAAAGCTCTAAATAAAAATGCTAAAATAAGTTTGAAATTTTGTTGCGTTTTGCTTCCTGACGGAAGGTCATATCCTATCTGTGCAAGGATTTTTAATTCCGAAGGCATGCTAAAAGAAACAAAACTTATGGCAGCAGGTAAAGTTGCTCTTTGGACAGTCGGATTGTTTGGGTTCGGTACCGGTATTGCCGCTGCATGTGGTGCAAGCGTAAGACATGCCGGTCAAGCAGCTTTGACAATTGGTATGCCTGTAGGGTTTGGCGTAGGTCTTCTTACAGGGCTTTTCTCTCCAGGTTTGCATTATCGCGGAAAATGCGGCGAAAAAGTCCTTATACAGCTTACGGATTGCCTAAAGGTAGATTTGTAATTATTTAAAATTTTTAAATCCCGCCTTAACAGGGCGGGATTTTTTAAGTTAAGAAAAGGTTTTTTTTCTTAACTTTTTCTTGACTATAATTCATGTCTTTTTTAACATGGACTTTACTATTGCAAATAATTTCAAAGGAGAAATATAAATGAAACGTACGTTAGAAGGTACAAAACGCAAAAGACAAAAAGTAAGCGGCTTTTTTGCAAGAATGGCTACTCCAGGCGGAAGACGCACTATTAATAGAAGACGTACTAAAGGCCGTCATAGATTGGTTATTCAAGCTAAAAAGAGAGCATAAGCGGATTTAGGCAAGGCTGAGTGAAACGAACGCTGTCCTCGTGAAAACCCCGACGAAGTAAAGGTTTTTGTAAAAAACCGAAGCGAAGTGAATGGGGATGAACAGCCGATAATCCAATATAATGTGGGATAAAGGTTTTGTTACCAAAAAATCAAAGATTAATAAAAAACAGTGCATTTAAAGCGACTTACAGATTAAAAAAGTCAATTGCGGATGCACTGTTTGTTTTACATACAGGAAAAAAAAAGACTCCGGAAGATATGTTTTCAACCAGAGTCGGTTTTGTCGTAAGCAAAAAGATTCATAAACGAGCTGTGAAACGTAATCGTGTAAAAAGACTTATGAGAGAGGCTTATAGAGTCGCTCTTAAAAATAATGATATAGTGTCTTCTCGAAAGTGGATCTCTCTCATTTTTACCGCCAGAGAAGCCTCATTGGATGCTGATTTCAATCAGGTGTATAATAGCATCGTAAAGCTTTTAAAAAGAACGGATGAAAAATTTTCTGATGCAAAAAGCAGCTATACTCTTAATTAAAATTTATCGATTTTTTTCACAATTTACACCAAGGTGTTGCCGATTTGTGCCGACATGTTCTGAGTATACGATGCAGGCAATTGAAAAATACGGTTTTTCAAAAGGGTCTTTTCTCGGAGTAAAGAGGATTTTAAGATGTCACCCTTTCTCCGAGGGAGGTTTTGACCCTGTTCCCTAAATTACAACTCGGAAGCTTTTAAAGCTGCTTTTGCCGCTACCATAGCTGCTGTTGTTTCGTCCATGGACGGGAAATCTTTGGCAATAATTTTAAGTCCTTTTTCGACTTCTTTTTCAAAGTTTGCCATAAATTCCCCTATCCTTTTTGCCAGCTGAGGATTGTTTTTCATTACATTTACTTTTTGGGTTACAAGGTTTTGTACGCCCATACAATGCATTGAATTAAGAATCCCTTCGGGACTTTTTTGTTGTGTTGTTTTCTCTAATTTTTGTGGTGTTTTATCCGTTACATTTTGTGTTTCTTCTTTTTTTGTTGTTTTGTTTTCCCCAAAAGAATTTTTTCTACCTACAAAATTTGCGCCGATGCCCGTTACTTTGTCCATGCAAAATCTCCTCTATAACATACCTGAAGTACAATCCAAATTCGTCAAAAAGCAGGCATATCAAAGATATTGCTAGTCATAATACATTGTGCAATACTCTAGGCAACCATTTTTCTTGACTGTTAATAATCCATCTTATCGTTATATGTTTATCGGTGATTGTTTTTATAAACTTTAATTTTTTAAGGACATGTGCTTAATATCTCGTAACAAAATACAAAATAAGTATATTCTATAAGGATTTTGCTTTGTGATTCAAAGTCTTTCTTTAAAAAACTTACTTTATACAAACTTTTGTTTTAAAATGTAATAATAGAAATATAAAATATAGTTAAAGAGGTATAAAATAGTGGATTTTACAAATATAACAGTTGAAGCTCTAAATATAATGAGCAAAGTTTCGGGCGGTTTCGGGGTCGCGATTATTCTGCTTACGGTTCTTGTTCGCCTTGTGATGTGGCCTTTGAGCGTGCAGCAACAGCGTTCTATGAAAAAAATGCAAGCACTTTCACCTAAAATGAAAGAAATTCAAACTCGTTACAAAAATAACCCGCAGGTTATGCAGCAAAAAATGATGGAATTTTATCAGGAACATAAGTTCAACCCTATGGGCGGATGTATGCCCTTGCTTTTGCAATTGCCTGTTTTTATTCTTTTGTATTCAGCCCTTATGAGCCCGCAATTTATGCAAATGGCGGGAGATTCTTCATTTTTGTTTGTAAAACGTCTTGACCAGACAATGAAAAGTACCGATGCGATACCTCAAGACGGTAAATTCAGCGTAAGCAACCATGACAAATTTTCTGCCGATAAAAAAGCTGTTTTAACTTTCAAAAACGGAAACACAGAAGAGGTTAAGATTGAAAAACCTGGTGAAGCTGTACAAATTCAGGGTGAACTTGTTCCCGGAAAACCTGTTGACTTTAAAATCAGTCTTGACAGTTTCAATTTGTCTTTCGATGAACTTGATAAAATTAAATCTGCAAAATTGAATATAATAAACAATACGACAAGAGAATTTGAAACAGTAACATTTAACCGAAAAGGTTCTTTGCTTGCGGCTCAAGAACCTACATATCAAACCAAATCAAATTTTAACTTCGATGTATTTATGCTTGTTGCACTTTTTGGTATAACAATGTATCTGTCGCAAAAAATTCTTATGAAAAGCAACGCTCAACCTGATGCAGACCCTGCACAGCAGGCAATGCAAAAATCAATGTCAAGAATAATGCCTATTATGGTAATCGGTATGTTTGTTTTTGTTCCGATTCCGGCGGGTGTGTTTTTATATATGATTACAAGCAATGTTATTCAGGTTTTACAGACTTTGATTATCGACAAACAGCTTGAATTGGAAGCTAATAAAAAGCCTGCAAGCGGTGG
>JAEWLZ010000143.1 GCA_023457295.1 Cyanobacteria bacterium OH_PDB_112 | reverse complement strand
TTCTATGACTTTTTTAAGATTTTCACGATAACCATGGCGGCACTCTTTACAGCCTATGGAATTTATTTCAAGGGTCAAATTTGGAATGCCTAAAGCCTTTAAATATTCCATAGCTAAAGAAATAACCTCAGCGTCAGCAGTCGGAGATTGAATCCCGAACATCTCAACGCCGACTTGATGAAATTGTCTTTGACGACCCGCCTGCGGACGTTCATAACGGAACATAGGACCCTTATACCAAAGTTTTACAGGTGACGGAAGCCTGTGCATCCCATTTTCAATATATGCTCTTACTACTCCCGCTGTATTCTCGGGACGAAGTGTCAAACTGCGTTCTGCAATTTCAAAAGTATACATTTCTTTGTTTACGATGTCGGTAGAATCTCCTACACCTCTAGCAAAAAGCTCTGTTGCCTCAAAAATGGGGGTACGAAGTTCCTGAAAATTCGCACTCTGAAAAACATCTATGGCTTTTTGCTCCATAAACTGCCATTTATAGCTGTCTTTTGGCAAAATATCTTTCGTTCCTTTTTGGGCTTTAATCATTTTTTACTCCTGACTTAATACTTCTTCCTGAAGCGAAATTATATCTTCAATAGCATTTTGACTTATTTTTAAAATTTCAAACATCTGTTCTTGTGTATAAGGCGCACCTTCTGAAGTTGCCTGAAATTCAACGAGAGAACCGTCCTTCATCATAACAATATTTGCATCAACATCAGCAATCGAATCTTCTTCATATTCAAGGTCAAGACAAATCTCTCCACCCACAATACCTGCACTTATTGCTGCTATCGGCTGAATCACGGGATTTTGCTCAAGTTTACCTTCTTTAAGAAGTTTATTTATGGCATCGCATAAAGCCACAAAACCACCTGAAATACTTGCCGTACGAGTTCCTCCATCTGCCTGAATTACATCGGCATCAATGGTAATGGTACGTTCTCCGAGTTTATTTAAATCCACACAAGCGCGTAAAGAACGTCCTATAAGACGCTGGATCTCCTGTGTGCGCCCGGAAACTCTTATGCCTCTCTCACGCTCAACCCTTGTATGGGTAGAACCCGGTAAAAGAGAATATTCGGCGGTAATCCAGCCTTTGCCTTGTTCATTCATCCAGCGAGGCTGTTTTTCCTCAACAGATGCGGTAACTATAACTTTTGTGTCACCAAATTCAACTAAAACCGAACCAAGTGCATGTTTTGTAAAATTTCTTGTGAATTTTATCTCTCTTAACTGCTCATTTTCTCTATTTTTGCGCATATTCATTTGCCTTTCAGGTCTATTTTTGTTTTAATCTAAGTATATATCAAAATATTTTTAAAGGGCAGTTTTATGAAAAAATTTTATATCACAACCGCAATAGACTACGTAAACGGAGTGCCTCACATTGGTCATGCTTACGAAAAAATTGCAACTGATGTAATAGCAAGACAACGTAAACAAATGGGTTATGATGTTTATTTTTTGACAGGCTCAGATGAACACGGAATAAAAATCCAAAAAACAGCCGCCGCACAAGGCATCACGCCTAAAGAGCTTTGTGATGCTAATGTTAGCGAATTTAAAAAAGCTTGGGAACTTTTGGACATAGACTATGATAAATACATCAGGACAACTGATGAAGCGCACAAAATTGCCGTTCAGAAAATTTTTAAAAAATTAATTGATGTGGGAGCAGTCTACAAAGACTCTTACACAGGTATTTATTGCAGTGGATGTGAATGCTTTTTGAACGAAAAAGACCTCACAGATGAGGGACTTTGCCCGAATCATATGTCAAAACCCGAGAAAGTCACAGAAGAAAATTACTTCTTCAAGCTTACTGATTACAAAGACAAACTGCGCGAATATATCAAAAAAGCCGTAAAACCCGAATACCGTGTCAATGAAGTCCTTAATCAGCTTGAAGACATACGCGACATAAGCGTTTCGCGCTCAACAGAAACTCTTCAATGGGGTATTCCTGTTCCGGGTGACGATTCTCAGGTAATTTATGTTTGGATTGATGCTTTATCCAACTATATCACAGCTTTAGGCTATCCTGACGGAGAAGATTTTAAAAATTACTGGCCTGCTCATCATATTATCGGAAAAGATATTTTGAAGTTTCATGCAATTTACTGGCCTGCAATTCTCATGGCGCTTGATGTTGAACTTCCTGAGTCAATTTTTGCACACGGCTGGATTACAGTTGATGAACAAAAAATGGGTAAGTCACTAGGAAACACTATTTCACCGACAAGTCTAATGGAAACATTCCAGCTTGAAAATCCTGATGCAATAAGATATTTCTTTGCTTCAGCAACGCCTTTTGGACGTGACGGAAACTACTCCGATGATGATTTTAAAGCGAAAGTAAATGCCGAGCTCGCAAACAGCATGGGCAACCTCTTAAATCGTTCACTTAGTATGCTTTGCAAGTATTTTGACGGAGAAATCAAACCTGAATTTGCCTCTAATACACTTAAAACCTCAACAGAAACGGCAAAAGACAAAACCGCTGTCGCTTTTGAAAATTTTGCGATAGAGCAGGGTGCAGAAGCTATAATGGAACTTATCAACGAAACCAATAAATACGTCAATGACAAAGCTCCATGGTCTCTTGCCAAAGAAGAAAAATGGACAGAATGTGGAGAAGTTATTTATAATACTCTCGAAACAATGCGTCATGTTGCAGTTTTGATTTATCCATATTGCCCAAATATATCGCAGGACATCTGGTCACAACTTTCTTGCGATGGAAATGTATCTGATGTCAAATACGATGAACTTGAATGGGGTGGGTTAAAAACAGGAAAAATAGCATCGCCCGAAACTGTAAAGCCTGTATTTTTACGTTTGGACTCCGAATTTGCAGGGGACAAAAAGAAAAAGTAATGTTAATAGATACCCACGCTCACATTGATTTTGAGGACTATGAAGAAAGGTTTGAAGACCTTCTTAAATCCTCCTCGGATGCGGGAGTAGAAAAAATAATAATCCCAGGTGTCGAATCATCAGGATTTGACAGGATAATGAGCCTTATAAGCACCTATGATAATGTTTTCGGAGCAATAGGGATTCATCCTTGTGATGCAAAAAAATGGGATGAAAGTTCCTATAGCCTGATAAAATCACTCGCCAAACACCCAAAAGTAACAGCAATAGGCGAAATAGGACTGGATTATTACTGGGATAAATCTTTTAAAGATTTACAGAAAGAAGTTTTTTTCAAACAGATAGAAATCGCAAAAGAGCTTAAAAAGCCTGTTATAGTCCACGATAGAGAAGCGCATGGCGATGTCATGGAAATTTTGAAAGCAACAAAAGCTCATGAAATCGGAGTTGTAATGCATTGTTTCTCAGGCAGTCCGGAATTTGCCGAAGAATGTGTAAAACAAGGATTTTACATAGCTCTTGGCGGTGTTGTAACTTTCAAAAATGCTAAAAAACCTCAAGAAGTTGCAAAAAATATTCCTCTTGAAAACCTGCTTTTAGAAACAGATTCTCCTTATTTAACACCCGAACCCTATCGAGGAAAGACAAACTCACCTGCAAATGTGAGAATTATCGCTGAGAAAATAGCACAGATTCGCGGAATATCATTTGAAGAAGTCGAACAACAGACTACTTTAAATGCTCAAAAGCTTTTTGGTATTTAGCAAATTTGCAATACAGATGATAAAGTTTCAGAAATTTCCTGAGGAATCTGTCTGTTAAGTTTGCCGTCAATATTTGTGGTTACCAAAGTAGAAATAGCGATTACAAAAACTTTGCCTGTATTTTTTTCTATAATTTTAGTCTCGAAACTCATACTCGTTTTTTTGATTTCCAGCAAAGCTGTTTCAACGATTATCTCATCAAAAAGTTTTGCCGAAGCCTTGTAACGAATATTCAGTTCCACAACGGGAAAAAGAGTTCCTTCTTTTTCAAATTTGTGAACATCTAAAAACATATTACAAAATTCTGTACGAGAGCGTTCAATCCAGCGAGTATAAGCACCATGCCAGACAACACCATAGCAATCGGTATCCGCGTAATAAATTTTGTCTTCAAAAGAATGCTTCATTTAACTTCACTTCCGCAAATTATTCCGCCTGTGCAATCAAAGATTACTTCGCTCCGCAACTGCGGTTTCGTCCAGTTCATAAAATTCAATTCTGCAATTTTATTTCATTAAAAAAGCGACACCCGAGAGGTTATGACTTATTGCTGCTACGTTCCCGTCCTGACAAGGTTCGCCAGCCTCCCGCCGCCGCTGCTCTTTCGAGCAATTTTGATATTATCACGAAATTTTTATAATTTCAATTGGCAAAATCTAGTGTCGTTGCTTTTGTCGAAAGCTCTACGCTTACACCTAAAGCAACTCACCTTTTAAAGACTCAAGATTTTTTACAAAAATCTTTCGCAATCAATACATTCTTGAATAACACCAATAAGAGCGATAAACTTTTTTGACATAATTTTGAGTTTCCTGATAAGGAATATCTTCGACAAATTGGTCAATATCAGATGTTTTGCTTTCTTTAATCCATTTTTGCACAGCCCCAGGACCCGCATTGTAAGAAGCAACAGCATATAACATACTGCCTGTTTCATCATATAAAGAACGTAAGTATGTACTTCCGAGTTCAATATTTTTTTGAGGCTCGAATAAATGATTTTTGCCGGAATAAGCTAAACCTTTTTTATTTGCAATGTGAGCAGCAGTTGAAGGAAGTAGCTGCATAAGACCACGGGCATTGGAAATACTTACAGCTTTAGGATTGAAATAGCTTTCTTCTTTCAATACAGAAATTATAATCGCCGAATCAATCTTGTTCATCTTAGCAAAATGATTAACTTCTTCAAGATAATAAAGAGGGAAAGCAAGTTTGCAAATTTCTTCATCAACATCAGGATTAGGGTACTTAGAATCTACAATATTTCTAGCCAAAAGACATGACTTTGATGATAATTTTTTCTGATAATTTATCCAACTTAGTAATTCATCATTTTCAATTTTATAATTTTCAACGAGATCATAATCCTCCACTTGTAAAAGTTCCCAAAATGAATCCCCATAGACTTTTTTAATTTTCAATGCCGAAATCGGTGTTTTTATTTCATAAAAGACATCACTTAATCTGTTCGAAGGTTTTGTAGACCATAATGTA
The DNA here is from genome assembly GCA_023457295.1 of Cyanobacteria bacterium OH_PDB_112. GTDB lineage: Bacteria > Cyanobacteriota > Vampirovibrionia > Gastranaerophilales > CAJFVJ01 > JAEWLZ01. The sequence continues at coordinate 14,660 of JAEWLZ010000143.1, read as the reverse complement.
TCTCTAAGGTGCATTAAAGCTTTTTTTCTTCCGTTTGCTCTAAATGCATAATAACTTGTATTATAATTTTCCAAAATTTCATCATAACATTTGCCCGCATCATGTTTTCGTCCTTGTTTTTCAAAGATTTTACCCTTCCAAAACAGAACTTTTGGAGAGGCTATCGAATTTTTAAATTTTGTGCGATGAAGCTCCGAAATATATAAAGCCTTACTGTAATTTTTAGATTTGTAAGCATCCCACATCAATTCCCAAAGAGATTCCGAAGCAAAATCACTTTGCGGATAGTTGCTTATTATACGATTATAAATCCCAATAGCCTCATTTTTTGGTGAAACTTTCGCAAGATTATAAAGAGCATAATCATGAACAGAAGTATTTCTTGTAATAATTACTGCATCTTTCCAACTTTCAAGTTTTGATTTCGGATTCAATCTGACATAAAGCTTAACCATTTCTTGCAAATCATCTTTGGAAAGATTTCGGGTATAAAAAACAAAACCGTTTTTTAATGTTTCTGTGGCTTTATCATTTTGCCCCACTTGGACATAACTTTGCGCCAAATAATACCAACTTTTATTTATAGGCAAATTTCCAAGATAACTAATTGCCTTAGAAGGGCATCCTGCAAAATAGTAAGCTATTCCAATATTTATTCTGTCTGCATTACTTAACGAGGCATTTATTTTTTGAAGTTCTTTAGCGCACTCCACACCAAAACGCCCTTCAGGACTAGCTTTAAGATACTCTTTCCACAAAGAAACAGCATAAGCGGGATTTTTTTTCTTATTCAAAAGTCCGACATAATAATAAGCGGCAATTCTATAATCAGAATCAGGATATTTTTTAGTAAGCTTTCTGAAAGTTTTCTCTGATGAAGTATACCTTCCTGTACGATAATAAGCTTGTCCTAACTTATAATAAGCTGCGGGTAAAAGTTTCGATTTAGGATATTTTTCTATAAGATTTTCAAGTTTTTTTATTGCGGTTTTTTCATCTTCAATTTTGGCGGCACAATCCGATTGATGATACAAAACAGCGTCATAAGCAGGATAAAATGATGCTACTTTTTTAAAAGCATAGTAAGCATTTTTATACTCTCCTTTGCTTTCAAGCTCAAGAGCTTTTTTATAAGAAATCCTATTTAAATCAGCGGGATTAAAGCCATTTTCTCCTCCCAAAATAGAAAATGTTCCTATAACAGCTGTCAATATAAATAAAAAAAATAAAAATTTTCTTTTCATTTTATTCTTCCCAAATAACCTTATCTTCAACTTTTGGATGAATTTTTTTCTCTTGTTTTATGTAATCAATTACAAGATTTGTGACAGAAAAATCCGTCTTTGAAAAATCGGGAGTTCTTTTGAACTGTGAATATCCATCCCCTCCCGAAAATATAAAATCCGTAGTAAGAATTTTATATGAGGCATCTTCATCCAGCTCTCTACCATTTATTTTAACATTTTTTATACGATTACCCTCTTTTGTAACTTTTTCTAAATCTTCTGATAAAATTTGAGGCTCACCCTTAAGAGCAATAGTATATGAAATTCCTTTAGTCTGCAAAAAAGCTTCGCTTGATTTTGGAGCATATCTGGCAGAAGTTTCAAGTATAGATTTTAAATCTTTGCCCTTAATATCCGCTATAACAAGTTTATTTGCAAAAGGCAGCATCTCTAAAATATCCATTTTGGTCAATTTACCTTTAGAAATTATTTTGTTTCCTCGTATTGTCCCGGAATTTATCAAAACAGCATCAACATCAGGAATGTTTTTCTTAATAGCCGTACAAACAAGCTCACCCGCATTTGTAAGATTTTTACCCATTAATGCTCTTTGACAATCCAAAGGTACTGTTGTGATTCCCAGCTTTTCTGTTTTTATTTTATCCACATCTTGGTTTAGTTCAGCTGTTTTCTTTAAAACCTTTTTATCTTTAGGAACTGTTTCATCAAGAGGTAAAAGCTTGTAATTATAATGGTTTATACCATTTTTATCAAAATCCACATCAAGACGTCCCAATTTTATACCAAATTCTCCTGCTTGAACGACAATAGTTTTACGACCGTTTTGGTTAATTTGATAAGCTTTTTCCATAAAAGTATGAGAATGTCCGCCCACAATAACATCAATTCCTTTTATTTTCTTTACGGTTTCAATATCCTTATCTACGCCACTATGAGATAAAAGCACCACCAAATCCGCTTCTTTTCTTAAATAATCAACCAAAAATTGCAAAGTCTTATCATAATCAGGCTGATTAATATCATCAGAAGCAACAGTAAGAGATTTCAATTCAGGAGTGGTCATACCTATTACAGCTACACGGTAACCTTCAAAATCTTTTATAATATAAGATTTCACTTTACCGTTAAGAAAAAAATTATTATTAAATTCTATATTTGCGCTCAAAAAAGGGACATCTGTCATTTTAAGCAAATTTTCAAAACAGGCAAGTCCTTTATCCAACTCATGATTCCCCACACATACTGCATCATAACCTGCTTCCGTGAGAAAACTCATTTCAGGCATACCATCAAAAAGTTGATAATAAATACTTCCCTGATAAATATCTCCCGCATCCAAAACAAGTGTATTCGGGGTATTTTTTTTAATTTCTTTTATAAGCCCTATCCGTCTTGCCCAACCGCCGAGTGTTTTTTGGTCTTTATAATAATCAATAGCGTCAATACGTCCATGGATATCATTTGAATGCAAAATCGTTAAATCACAGGCAAAAACAGAATTAAGTAGCAATATAAATATTGCCGAAACTATGGCAAATCTCGCTCTAAATATCCCCTTTATCCTGTATTTCTCCATAATTAAATAATATCACATCTCATCTTTTTAGCCCTAATGTTAAGCTATTTTTAATCTTATGGTCTATATTTCTTTTACACCTTATGGTCGATGATTGTTTATTTAAAATAATGAATAATGTAAGAACTGGATTCAAGTTTCAGCTGGGGAAAAGAGGTTTTTGAATGGTTATACTATCTTTGAGAAAATATGTGCCAAAACAAGTTGAACCGCAAAAAATGCGAGAATTTGACTACTCAAAATATTGTAGAAACATAATAAAAAATTATATCTATTACCCGCAAAAACTGGTAATAGCCTAGTTAGGCAAAGGGGAAAAGAGGATTAAGGGAAGAGAAATTCACGCTTGATATGGACAAAACAAGCGTATTTAATAAAAAGGCCGGTACGTCAAGGTTACCGGCCTTAACCTTTTTATAATTGCTCTGCCTGTTTCATCAGGTTGCAATTATCATCACGCTTACGCTCTGTATCTTTATAAATTTTGAGCCTTTGCATAACTTCATCAAAATCAATTTTATGCGCGTCAAAATCAGGACCGTCAACGCAAGCGAATTTAACTTCACCGCCCACAGTGACACGGCACGCGCCGCACATTCCTGTACCGTCAACCATTATAGGATTCATGCTGGCTACGGTATAAATTCCTGAAGGACGTGTAAGTTCAGCAACCGCGCGCATCATAGGCATAGGACCAACAGCAACGACATGATCGATTTTTTCTTGATCCATAAGTCTTTGAACAACACCCGTTACAAATCCTTTTTCACCCAAAGTTCCGTCATCGGTGGTAATAAAAAGCTCTTCACAAGCTGTTTTCATTTTATCCTGCCAAAAAATAAGGTCTTTGTTACGTGCGCCCATAACCATATATACTTTGTTTCCCGCATCTTTAAACGCTTTTGCAATCAAATAGCATGGAGCAGCGCCGTATCCGCCAGCTACACAAATTACCGTACCGAATTTTTCTGTATGAGTCGGAACACCCAAAGGTCCGACCAAATCAAAAATTTTATCGCCAACCTCAAGCTGTGCAAGCTTTTTGGTTGTATAACCCACTGCCATAAATACGATAGTAAGTTCGTTTTTTTCTTTATTAATATCAGCAATGGTAAGAGGAACTCTTTCCCCTTCATCATCCACTCTCAAAATGATAAACTGTCCTGCTTTAGCATTGCGCACAACATAAGGCGCGTCAACTACGATTTCAAATTGTCCGGGGCAAAGCTCGGTTTTTGATAAAATTTTGTATCCCACGATTATCAGCTCCATTTCTTCTAGTTATATTTATAGTATATCCGATGAAAGTTTCAGGACAAGTTTAAGAAATGTAAAGATGAATATTGTTTCACTAAAACCCTTGTAGAATAAGGGATTAGATTAGGTTAGATTAAATTTTGGCAGACAATTATATTTTTCAGGAATTTTAATTAAATCATCAAGATAAATTGTTATTACAAGGAGCCATAAAGGACTAAGAAATTTCAACCTAAATAAAAATAGTCTTAACAATAAAAAAAGGAGATAAAAATATGAAAATCATGAATGTTGTAAGAAAAGCAACTTTACCTATTGCAGTAATTGGAGCAGTAGGATTGAATGGGTGTGAAGGCAATGTTAGACAAAATATGCAATTTGTCAAAAATTCAGGCATTAGCGCAAATGCTTGGGATTCTTTAACGAACAAAAATGGTTATAATAATTTTAAAGGAGGATTAGCCGAAACAAGTGAAAACTGGCAAAAACTGGCCGATTCCCTAAAATGGCAAGCAAAATTAGACAGCACTAAAAAATTCGTAATTGATAGTATGACAACACTTTATAATACCGCCAAAGTAGCAGAAAAAATCAAATAACATAAAATTATACACACTCAATACTTAAGATTGCTTCGTCGAACAAGTTCTCCTCGCAATAGCGATAGGCGATACCTGTCATTGCGAACGCCGCGAAACAATCTCAACTGGCAAAGATTGAAAAAAGCTGACGTTGCCCATCTTTCAATATTCAACCCTAAGAATTTTAAAACAATTTTGTTTGAAATGTTAAGAAATTTGTAGTACAATATTTTCATCTAGGATAACAGTCGAGTGTGGAATGTTTACAAAGTTTCTTAAAAAGCTTGAATTACCAAATTCCAATGCCATAAAAGCTTCAGCATTGTTGGATAAAGCTTTTTCGGAAACAAAAAAAAGAAATTTTGAAACAGCTTTGGATCTGTTTTCAAAAGCTAAAGAAATTTATATAGACCTTTCCAATGATGAAAAAATTGCAGAATGTATAGCGGAAACTGCCATAATATATTTCCATATTTCAAAAGAAAACATCCCAAAATCCATACGTCTTTTGGAAGAAGCAAGTGCATATTTTGAAATAGGCACAAAAAAGAATGATACTCTCGCTCGTATAATTTTATATTTTGGAGAAATTGAGTATTTTCAAAAAAATTATACCCGTGCATTGAAACTTTATAAAAATGCTCAAGAACTCACAAACAAAAATACTCTAATAAATGCCTGTATACTTGACAATACGGCTATTTACCACCTGCGGGCAAAGAATTACCCTCTTGCACAAAAATATCTTGAGGATTCTTTAAGAATAAAAATTAAGTCAAAAAACAGCCTTGAAATCGCTGAAACGACAAATCTTTTAGGCAGGTATTTTTTGAGTATAGAAGATTCTGATAACGCAATAAAATTTTTAAAAGTTTCAATGGAACTTCTCAAAAAAGACGATAATTACAATAGTCTTGCAAGAGTTTTGGATGAAATATCAAAAGCTTATTTGCTTGAAAAAGATACTAAAAACGCGGAATTTTATTATCACAAAGCTCTTGATGCCGCACCAAAGTGCAACAGCGACAAGATTTATGCGTTTTTATCCTGTACTTACGCCGAAATTTTAACGCAAAAAAACAAACCCGAAGAAGCCTTAGAACTTGTAAAAAATGCTGTTGAACCGTTTTTTGCAACACCTCGAGAAAAAGCTATATTAAAAAAACTCATGTCTAAGATTTATATAAAACTTGGACATTTTGAACTTGCGCTAGAAAAAAACCATGAAGCTTTGAGTCTTTTTCACAACATTGAAAATCATATTGATGCCATAAAATGTCATATAGACCTCGCATATATTTATGCTCATAAAGATTATGTTCAAATGGCGACATCTAGTCTTTTAGAAGCTTTAGAACTTTCAAAAGCTTATGATTTACAAGTTTTTACTCAAAAAATTGAAGATTTAATTTTTGAACTTGATAAAGAAGAATGGACAAATATTCTTAACGATAAAGTCAGCAAGAAAAAAACAACTGAAAACAAATCATTGCTTGAAACTTTGAGCTTGCTGGAAAATATAACCCAAGAAGAAGATACTTTAAGAGATCCTCTTATTTCGCTTTTAAAAATCGGTCGTTCAATCTCTGCTGAAACAGAATTGGATAAACTTGTCCAAATTATTGAACGAGAAACCAAAATAGCTCTTGATGCCCAAACATGTACGGTTTTTTCTTATCATCCCGAAGCAAACGAATTAAGCGCAAAAATCCTTGTGGGAACAGAAATTCAAGATGTGAGATTTTCCGCCAAAACAGGTCTTGCGGGTTATGTCGCAAGAACGGGCGAAGGCGTAAACATCAAAGATGCCTATAATGATGATAGATTCAATCATGATATTGATAATTATCGTACTGAAAAGACTAAAACCATTCTCTGCATACCTTTTAAAAATCTCAATCAACAGGTTGTAGGTGTTATTCAGGTAATTAACAAAAAAAATAACCGCGTATTTTTAGATAAAGACGAAGATTTGCTTATGGCAATAGGTTCGAGTGCTGGAATTGCGATTGAAAACGCAAAACTTTTTGCAAATCAAAAAAATATGTTTGAAGAACAAAAAGCATCTTTCAAAAGCTTTGTTGACGCTCTTTCAAAATCCATAGACGCAAGAGACAGCATAACAGCAGGTCACTCCGATAGAGTCAGAAGACTTTCTGAGGCTATTTGCCTTGAAATGCGTATTCCCGAAGATGATATAGAAGCTATAAAATACGCCGCAAATCTTCATGACATAGGTAAAATTGGCATTAGAGACAGTGTTTTGCTCAAATGCGGCAAACTCACGGATGAAGAATATTGTCACATTCAAGAACACGCAAAAATCACATCGGATATTTTATGCAAAATTTCATTCCAAGAAAAACTAAAAGACGTTCCGCTTATCGCAGCGTCTCATCATGAAAAATACGACGGTTCAGGTTATTTCTTAGGACTAAAAGGTTGCGACATCCCTTTTGGCGGAAGAGTTTTAGCAGTCGCTGACGTATTTGATGCAATCACATCAAAACGTCATTATCGTGATAAAATGCCCATAGAAAAAGCTCTCGGCATACTACTCTCAGGTAAAGCATCACACTTTGACCCTTGCGTTATCGAAAAATTCTTTGAATTATCCTTGGGAATAGTTTTAAATATCATAATCTCAAATCACGATAAAATACTGACTGAATCTCAAATTGAATATTTTGGAAAATACACAGTAGACAACCTGTTCAAGGCCGCAACAAAACCCGAAGAAGAACGCAGTGTTATCGAAAGACTTTTGGTTACTAATTTCAACAAACTTTATCTGGGACTTGAAGAGTAATTATTTTTTTATAAAAATCTTTGGAGCCAAATCCAAAAAACCTGTCAAAGAACTAAATTTTTTGGGGTTTAAAAAATTGTGGATAAAAGATAGATTGTCATAACCGCCTATAACAAGTAAACTTTGGGGTGGCAAATTTTGTTCAAGGTTGGCAATAAGCTCCTGTCTTTTTTCCGATTTAAGATATGGCCAAGCATTGCGAAACATAAATACACAAGGTTTTTCAAACTTTTGCTTTGTTATTTCAAGGACATTTGCAACCTTAAAAGTAATATCGTCGGTCATATGTTTTGTCATTTTATAAACCTGACCAAAAGAGTTCAAAACCTTACCTCCTATTTCATATGTCGGAGATTTAACAAGATTTTTTTGCAATATATTATCCCCGACAACTTGTCTAATTTTGGCTTCGTCTGAAAATTCTCCCCAATTTTTATCACCTTTAAACCCAATATAGCCATTTTTCAACATTTCGATTTTTTCTTCTAAAATATCAAATCCTAAAATAGGAAATTTTTTTAGCGGATTATTTCTTTCCAAATCTTTCCTGTAAAATTCCGTAGTGTCTCTTACAAAGCCCAATTCTAAGTCGGGGTCATTTTTTCTAATATGTTTTTTGTCAGAAGAACCAAAATTTATTGAACTTATCATAAAAAACTTTCGTGTTTAGCTTAAACTATTTAAGTAAAAACTAAACACGAAAAAAATTGCTTTAATTTATAAAATATTTTTTATGAGAAGTACTTGAATGATGCCTGAGCATTTGTATCAAGGATTTTCTTAACACTTTCTCTTTCAGAAGATACCGCTTTGTATTCTACTTCAATAGAAGTTTGCTCAAGTTGCAGCTTTTTGTCTTGCGCATTTATTTCTGAAATAGTCTTATCATATTTATTTTCCGCATCAACATCATCGGATTTAAGTAATTCATCAGCAATAGCCGGCAAAGTACGCCAGTCCTTGAGTTCATACGGGTCAGTACCTAAATATACAGGTGTTTGAGTAAATTCATCTGCCACCGTAGCAACTGTGATTAAACCTGCTCTCAAAGCCGCATCTACCATCTCTTGTTCAGAAGCACCCGCAGCAAGACCTAAACTAGCAGGAGTAATAGTTGTGGCATTTATATTAAGGTTCCCGGCGCCAAATAACACTCCGTAATAGGTTCCTGAATCATTACCTACAACTTCGTAGGCATTACCGTTTGTATCATTAAGAGCTCTAATATTACTAAGAGTAAGGGGACCTATACCGCCAGAGCTTGTGTTCATAGTAAACATTTGCCTATTGGATATAGAATTATTGTAGGATGTGGCGGTATTTTCAAGCTCGGAAGCCAAACGAAGTCTTCTTTGACAAATTTGCTGGATGCGAAATTCCAAGTCCACTTGCCTTGATGTCAGAGCTAAAAATCTTGCCTGATTTGACGAGATACCCATAATATTATACCTTTACACTTCTTGGCTCAAAAGCCTTTTTCTAACCGTTACACATTTCGTACTTTTTATATCGGCAAAAGTTCTATTAAACTTTAATTTTTTCCTTTGTTTTGTGAAGAAATGTAAATAGTAATTTTATTTATATTCCAATATTAATTTAATATCTTTTATGAGAAGTACTTGAATGATGTCTGAGCATTTGTATCAAGAACTTTTTTAACGCTTTCTTTTTCAGAAGATACTGCTTTATATTCTACTTCGATGGATGTTTGCTCAAGCTGCAATTTTTTATCTTGAGCATTTATTTCCGAAATTGTTTTTTCATACTCATTTTGAGCATCAACATCATCAGATTTATAAAGTTCATCTACAAAAGCAGGGATAGTTCGCCAGTCTTTAATCTCTACATTTCTATTAGTAGGTCCTCCTGAACTTACTGAGGTTACGGATTGAGTATATACATCAGGCGTAGCAGCGATTTGAAGCAATCCTGCTCTTAATGCCACATCTACCATATCTGATTCTGTCGCATCCGCAGCTAATCCCAAATCCGAGCGAGAAATAGAATCTTGTACAGACCCACCTGCTGTAATTTCTATTAAACCCGACCCACTATTATATTCAACACCAACACTCATAGAGCCTCCACTATTATAATATCCAAGCACTTCATATGTATTACCATTTTCATCTCTTAACGCTTGTATATTATCAATAGTGAGTTGGCTTATACCACTATTATTTGAATTTGTAGTATATAAATGCCTGTTTGAAATCTGATTATTATAGCTTGTAGCTGTATTTTCAAGTTCTGTTGCAAGGCGTAGACGTCTTTGACAAATTTGTTGGATACGAAACTCCAAGTCCACTTGCCTTGATGTCAGAGCTAAAAATCTTGCCTGATTTGACGAGATACCCATAACGTTACACCTTTACACTTTGGCTCTAAAGCCTTTTACTAACCTTTACACATTTCGTACTTTGTATATCGGTACAAGTTTTATTAAACTTTAATTTTTTTGCTTATTTTGTAAAGAAATGTAAATTTATCGACTCCATATAGCAATTTTATATATTTAATCGTTTTTATATATATACATGATATAACCTTCCCTTCCTATAAAAAATTTTTCAACTCCTTCGGGAGTTTTTTTTTGCTTTATAGATTAAGAAGTTTCCTGAATTCTTCGACATCTTCGGGGGTATCAATCCCTATTGGCTTATAATCAACTACCGCTATTTTTATTTTCATACCATTCTGTAATGCCCGAAGCTGTTCCAAACTTTCCGCCAATTCCAAAGAAGACTGAGGAAGTTTTGTCATTTTTTCAAGAGCTTCTCTTTTATAAACATAAAGTCCTATATGTGCATAGTTATCAATTTCACCTTTATTTCTGTGAAAAGGAACAGCACTGCGAGAAAAGTACAGGGCGTTATGATTATTGTCAAAAACAGCTTTTACAACATTAGGGTTATTAAATTCTTCATCGGAATCAATTTTTCTAACCAAAGTAGCTATGTCAGCTGATTCATCAGAAAGTAGTGATTCTATTGCTTTATCTATACTTTCAGGAGTAATTAGGGGCTCATCTCCTTGAACATTAACTGCAACAGCAATTTCAGGGAATTTTTGTACAACTTCATAAATTCTGTCGCTTCCGCTTTTATGGTCATCTCTTGTCATCACAACATCGCCGCCAAAATTTTTCACAGTGTCAAAAATCCTTTTATCATCAGTCGCAACAATTACCTTTTGAGCAAGTTTTGATGCCGAAGCTTTTTCATAAACCCATTGAATAATAGGCTTACCACCAACTTCGATAAGTGGCTTACCAGGAAGTCTTGTTGAAGCGTATCTTGCCGGAATAATTATTGCTGTCGACATTTTTTCTCCTTATTTTGCCCTCGGATGGGCATTTAAATATGCTGTTCTTAACCTTTGCGTAGAAATATGAGTATAAATTTGCGTATTACTGATGCTGGTATGTCCCAATAGTTCTTGGACAACTCTCAAGTCGGCTCCGTTCTCTAAAAGCTTTGTAGCGAAGCTATGTCGTAAAACGTGTGCGGAAACTGGCTTTTGAAGTTTCAATTTTTTAGCTGAAGCACGGAGAATATCATCTACGCTTTGTTGTTGAAGCCTATAACCTTCAGCATTCAAAAATATATATTTATTATCCTGTTTTGCAAATTTAGGACGAATCTCATCCAGATAATTTTGAAGATACTCTTTGGCGCGATTACTAATTAAAACAATTCGTTCCTTACCCCCTTTTCCAAATACGGTAATTTCATTTTGTTCAAGATTTAAATTGTCAAAAACAAGATTACAAAGCTCAGATACACGCATTCCTGTTGCGTAAAGGGTTTCTATAACCGCTCTGTTACGATAACCTGAAGGAGTTTTTGTATTTATTGAATTTAAAATCAGTTCCATTTCTTTATCAGTTAAAAATTTAGGCAAAGGATGATTTTTCTTAGGACCTTTAATATGATCGGCAGGATTTGCCTCTACGAGTCTTTCTCTGTAAAGATATCTGTAAAAAGTCCTTATGGATGCTATTTTTCTTGCAGTAGTAGTTTTAGAATAATTTTTACCTTGTAATGACGCAAGATATTCCCGCAAATCTTTATGGTTTATATTTTCGGGAGCTTTATTTTTAAGCCACTCAAGAAAATTTCTTACATCTTTGTCATAAGCTGTTATCGTATGGGAAGACAAATTTCGTTCTACTTCCAGATATAATCTGAAATCTTCCGCTAAATTATTAGTTTTCTCATTTAATTGGCTCATTATACCTTACTTTTATTTACATTTTTATTTCAAAATTATACAATTTAATAAAAATTCGGGTATGTTTTTAATAAAAATTAAAAAAATTTTGCGAGGTCTGCATGAACAAAAAATTACTTCTCTTGGCTGTTTTAGGTATTTTATCTGTAAATAGTGTTTCTTATTCCAAAACATACTATTCAAACATTTTAAAATCTGACGCCAAAATACCCGTTAAAAATATTGAATATGTTTCAAAAGGAGATATTTTTTGCGAACAATTCAAGTTGGATTCCGCAAAAAATATGTATGAAAAAGCATTAAAAATAAATCCTATTGATTCAAATGCACATAATGGATTGGGGCTTGTTTATTATTACAAAACCACCTCATCTGATATGGAAATAATCAAAAAAAAGAATGAATATTTGAATCTTGCGCAAAAAGAATTTGAAGCAGCTATAAAATATAACAACTCAAATTTTCAAGCTTATAATAATTTAGGCAAGATTTATAAAGAAAAAGGGGATTTAGTAAAAGCTCAGGAATATTATAATAAAGCACTAAGCTTAAATCCAAAATATTCAGAAGCAATAAGTAACTCGTCAGAAATAGACTTTCTTAAAAATAAAATTCCTGATTCAATCGCAAAATACAAAAAAGCTCTCTCTTGTAATTATAAAAACTTACAAGCTTATTTAGGGCTTGCGGAATCTTATGCGGCACAATCAAAATTCAAAGAAGCGCTTACAGAAGCAAGCACCGCTTTATCGTTATTTCCAAATAGCGCAAAAGCTCATAATGTTTTTGGCAAAATTTACGATATGCAAGGAAATAAAGTTGCCGCCATAAATTCTTACAGGAAAGCTGCTTCTATAAAACCTGAAAATACAGAATCTTATATTGCGATTGCAGAAATTTTTCAGGAACGGGGAGATAATGACCTTGCCATCTCAGAATTAAAAAATGTATTAAGCCTAAATCCTGAATATAAAGAAGGTTATTTAAAGCTTGCTGATATGTCTTTATTAGAAAATAAGCCCGATACTGCAATAACTTATTATCAAAAAGTGCTAAATGATCCTGTTTTTGGGTCATATGCTCTAAAAGGACTGGCAAAAGCCTATTTTTGCAACGCAAAAAACACTTCTGATATAGCAACAATTACAACCAGTGCAGAATATGTAGAAGCACAAAATGCGCTACTAAAAGCTATTGACGCAAATCCCAAAGACTTACAGCTTTATCTTGCTTTAATAAGAATTACCAAATTGCTTGATAACGATGAATTAAATAAAGTTTATCTTAAAAAAATAATATCTAAGTCCGATTTTTCACCAATCGCAAGTCTTATAAAAGGTGAAGCCGAATTAATTTGCAATAATTATGAACAGGCTTTTTCAGACTTTACCGAAGCGATTGCGAAAGTTGATAATGTTGATGATTGTATATATATAGGCAACATTTTTATAGAAAACAGACAATACGATATGGCTCAAGCTGCTTTCTACAAAGCTTTGGGGCTATCTCCCGACAATAAAAAAGCAAAAATAGGAATAGAATTAATAGCAAAAAATAAAGCGAAAGCAGACAGTCATTATACTCTTGCGAAATCTTTCTATAAACACGGCGAAAAAATTTCTGCAATAGTAGAGCTAAAACAAGCTGTCGCTTATGATGCCCAAAATAAAAAAGCACAACTTATGCTGGCAAAATGTTATGAAAAAATAGGCGAAACCGAAAATTCTTTAGAAAATTATAAAGCTTATTTAAATTTGGTAGATAAAAAAGATAAACAATACAAAAAATGTACTAAAAAAATTACCAACTTAACCAAAAAAGTTTCTAAAAATAAAAAACCGCTTCCCGATAAACTTTGATTGTAAAAAATTATTAAGGGTTGTTTTGAAAAATAGCAAAAATTCATCTTGAGTGGTTATTAATTAATCATAACAGGACTATTTTTAAGGAACACACCATGATAACAGCGATAAGACCATACACTCCACAAGTACGCCAAAATCAACCAAATTTTCAGAGAAAGTTTGAGGCTAAAGAACTTAAAGAACTTATAGAAGGCGAATCCGAAACCTATAATGATTTAATGGTTGGCATTGGAGCAAGAGTAATAAAAGCCGAAGACGGTGCGCTTGAACAAGCTAGAGAACTTGTTAAAAACAATCAAAATAATCAAAATATTAATTATTTTCAAAGAATAGTTGATTATTTAATTGAAAAATCAAAATAATTAAGCAATAAATTCCTGCATTTTATTTGAAGTAACAGAGCCTAAAACAGCTCCTACGCTCATACCTAGAAGCGAGCCAAATGCTCCGCCGTGTTTTGCGCCGATTGCACCGCAATAGCCTATTCCCGCTGCTATTGATGCCACATTTATTCCTGATTTTACGGTTTGTTTTGCGGCATTTCCCGTTTGCTCAAAGAAATTATTACCTTCGCCTGTTGCTTTGAATAGTTTTGGAAGTTCCAAAAGTGCAAGTGCGGCAACTCCAAAGACGGTGATTCTTTTCATTGCTCTGCCTGTAAGTTCTGCCAAAAGATTTGGGGCTTTTATTTCTCTGACGGGCATTTTTTCACCAAATACATTTTTTATTTCGGTTGGTTCAAATTTACCGTCAGTTATATTTAATATACTTTTTATAAATTTCCCTACTTTTGTTTTATATAAGGATTTATCAGCTTTATAAATTTCAAATACTCTTTCTTTACCTTTTTGGCTTTCTATTTTGTTTAAAAAAGTTTGGAAGAAAGTGCCTTTCAGCCACGAGAAATCGTGTTGAAATTTTTTAGGGTCGTATTTTGGTTCATATTTTTCGCCTTTGATTCTAGCTTTGATTTGCCTGTAACCCGCTCTAACATCGCGCAAATCCTCGGGCAAAGTCATAAACGCAAGTCCTAAAGCGGTTGCAGCAGCTACATTTTCGCCATTATTAATTTTATCGGGAACAGATTGAAGT
>JAEWLZ010000142.1 GCA_023457295.1 Cyanobacteria bacterium OH_PDB_112 | reverse complement strand
TTGTAGTACCGCTTTGCTGAGTGACATAACTTCTCCTTACGCTTTAGCTTTAGACTTGGTATTTTCAATAACCATAAATCTGACTACATTATCATTTAAAGTCAAATTTCTTTTCAAAGCTACAACTTTATCTTCCGGGAATTCAACTTGCAAAGTCAAATAAAAACCGTCTTTTAAATTATTAATTTCATAAGCTAATTTTTTGCGGCCCATTTTGTCCACATTTTCAACTTTACCGCCGAAATCTTTAATAACAGCTTCGAAAGCTGTTACAACTTTGTCAGCTTCTTCCATATCTAAATTGGGTTTAACAATAACCAATATTTCGTAATTTCTCAATTTTGCTTCTCCTATAAAAGTTTTGTGTGATAGCTATATTATCATAAACAAAAAATTTTTATAACAAAAATTCGCCCAAAAATACAAATTCTGCCGCGCCTGTCATAAATACATCTTTGTCAAAATCACCAGAACTTCCGTCCCATCTGATTTTAAGCTGCCCCCCAGGCAATGATGCAATAACTTCATTATTTGTTAAATTATTTAATATTGCTGCCACAACAGATGCGCAGGCTCCTGTTCCGCATGCTTTTGTAATACCGCAACCACGCTCCCAAACATCTATTTTTATTTCATTACAAGACAAAATTTGCACAAATTCCACATTTGTTTTTTTAGGAAAAATATCAGCAAATTCAATATCTTTACCATATTCAAGCGCAAGTTCTTCAGTGTTCTTTTGCTCAAAAATCACACAATGAGGATTCCCCATACTTACTGCATTAAAAATAAATTCTCTGTCTGCAACTTTAATTTTTTGCCCCAAAACAGGTGACTTCTCAAAATTCACAGGAATTTTTGCAGCTTCCAAAACAGGTTTACCCATATTTACTGTGACGGTTTTGTCATCATTAATTTTCAGACCTATTACTCCTGCAAGAGTTTTCACAGTAAATTCTTTTTTGTTAGTTAAACCTTTTTCAAAAACATATCGGGCAAAACATCTTACTCCGTTACCGCACATCTCGGCAACACTTCCGTCAGAATTATAAAAAGCCCACTCAAAATCTGTTCCTGAGGATTTTTCCAGAACTATAATAAGACCGTCCGCACCGATACCAAATCTTCTGTCACAAAGTTTTTCCGCAAGTTCAGGACGTGAACTTACTATTTTTTGAAGTTCTTTTTCTTCAATTACAACAAAATCATTTCCTATTCCCTGCATTTTTGTAAATTTAATGCTTTCCATTAAAAAGCTTCCCCTTCAACTTCTATTGCTGATTTATAAAACTGTGCGAACAAATGACGAACAATCAACTTTACGATAAAAGCCAAAAACGGAACAAGAATTATTCCCACAACAGTCAAAGCGCTAAGCGCATATGGTATCACAGCGAGAAGATAAATACCGAAAGTTATTATAAGAAGCATCAAATATTTCCAAAAGTTTTTTAAAATTAAATTTTTAGCCCTAATAAGGTTAAAAGCATCTCTAATTTCAAAATTATGCGCAAACATAGTTTCCAAAAGTGGTAAAGTCGCCGAAGCCAAAACTATGAAACTTGTCGGAATCAAATATAAGAACGACAAAAAAGGGAAATAACTGCAAGGCAACATACAAATTGCAGTCAAAACAACACTTACAACAATTACTGCAATAAAGTAAATAATACTTATCGCAATCCATTTTATACCGGTAATAAAAAGTCCTTTAAAATTGGACCAGCATGGTAAAATTTCTTCTTTATCATGAATTGTGTTATGCACAAACTTTATATTGTATCCTACAAGAAGACATGTAATCAAAAAATGCAAAACAATCCCAAGCAAACCCACAGTTAAAATCAATATAGCCAAACCTATATTCTTAACTACGGTAGGAACATATAAAAATGCGTATAAATTCACCAAAACAGTAGTTAAAAGTGAAAACACGCCCCCTATAATTATTTTTTTGACAAAATGAGGCTGTTTAAATATCGCCTTAAAAGCTTTTTTAACACTTATATTGCATTTCATTTTTTTAATCCTTTATATTTTTTTGATTAAATTCACCATTTCAATTGCTGTTTGAGCGGCTTCAGACCCCTTGTTGCCTGCTTTTGTACCTGCTCTTTCAACAGCTTGTTCAATAGTATCCGTTGTCAAAACACCAAAAATAACAGGTTTGCCGCTTTCTAAAGAAACACTTGCGATGCCTTTTGAAAGTTCCGCAGCAACATAGTCAAAATGAGGTGTATTTCCTCTTATTATAGCGCCTAAAGTGATTACCGCATCGTACTTTGGTACAGCTTTTTTAACAGCTAGAGGAATTTCAAACGCCCCCGGAACCCAAATTACATCGATATTTTCTTCATCAACACCATGCCGTTTTAGCGTATCAATACAGCCTGAAAGCAGTTTACCGCCTATAAATTCATTAAATCTTGCAATTACAATGCCGAATTTTTCTTTGCCCGCAACTAATTTGCCTTCTAATATATTAACCATTTTATTCTCCTGAATTTTAGTATAAATGACACATTTTATCTTTTTTAGTCTGCATATAATCCTGATTATGCATGTTGATTTCAGGTTTCAACGCCACTCTTTCAATGACTTCAAGCCCATACCCCTGTATACAAACTATTTTTGTTGGATTATTAGTAATCAAATTCATTTTATTGAACCCTAAATCCAAAAGGATTTGAGCTCCTACTCCATAATCTCTTAAATCAGGCGCAAAACCAAGCGACAAGTTAGCTTCCACCGTATCCTGCCCTTGCTCTTGAAGTACATATGCTTTGAGCTTGTTAAGAAGTCCTATGCCTCGCCCTTCATGTTTTTTTAAGTAAACAAGAGCGCCGTAACCTTTTTGATTAATAATAGAAAGCGCTG
>JAEWLZ010000141.1 GCA_023457295.1 Cyanobacteria bacterium OH_PDB_112 | reverse complement strand
ACCTTCATTACGGTACAAATCCTTTAATGCATCATCTAAATTTGGTGTAATGATAATAAGGGATCCGCCTTCATCAAGCATATTTATTAAGCGTTGAAGATATGCAACCGGTTGTGGTATATATTCTAGAACGTAAAATAAAAAGATTTTATGAAAGCGGATACCGCTGGATTCACATGAATCAATGTCATAAAAACATGGAATATTCAGATCATTGTTGACATATCCGGCTCTCAATGAATTCACTTCAATTCCAAACGGAGAACCACCTGTATCTTTTACCAGTTTCAGAAAATATCCCCACGAGCAACCAACCTCAAGAATATTTGCTCCCTTGTCTTCAGTACTGAAGTATTCATCAATATAATGTTGTGATTGTTTCAAACCGTTAACAAAGTCAGCATCCCTGGTAGGAATATCAAGTCCCGAGGATTTGAGGCGTGACTCATCAAGCTTATTGGCAACCAGACTTGATGTTGGATCATGTGCGAAGAAATTGTATTCACATTTATCACAATGCCATAGAACCATCTCTTTGCCACTACGAACTCTGACCTTACGGGACGTGGTTAATTTCTTACAAATCGGACAGGATACCATTTGATTAGAACCTTCCACTCTCACATACCCATTTCCACATCTCTTTAAGCCCTTCTTTGAGCGAATATTGTGGGGAATAATTAACTGCTTCTTTAATTCGGTTGATATCAGCGACACTACCCTGCATATCTCCCGGAGTTCCATCTAATTGCTCAATTATAAGTTTATCAGATTTTTCCATTACCTCTGCCAAAGAATGCACCAGCTCACCGAATGAAGTACGGACACCCGTTCCGAGATTAAATGTCTGATTATATTCCTTACCATGAAGAACCCGTTCCCATCCCTGAATCACATCATCAATATAAATAAGATCTCTAAACCTGTCCAGACTTCCTTTGATCTGCACCACATCACTCTTCATTAGCATGTGCATAAAAATACCCACTACTCCCTGATCAGATCTGGCAATATTCTGGCCCGGCCCGTAAACATTAAACATACGAATAACATTCCAGCGAATACCCTTGGGTTGCGCATAATTATGGAGCAGATATTCACATGTTAACTTTGAGGTTGAATATACTGATTTTGGATTGCATGACATACCTTCATCAATTAATTCGCATTCAGGATGATCGCCATATACTGTAAAAGAAGAAGCAAACAACAGTCGGTCAACGCCATTCTCAATGCACCAGTTAATAATATTTATAGTACCGATAATGTTGAGCCTGACATCTAATAATGGCTCATAGAACGATCGTTCTCCTGAAGACTGACCTGCGAGATGAATCACTGCATCAACATCAGACAATCTTGATTCGGCGAGCGATATCTCATTAGTAATATCTGCGCGAATAACCTTCACACTTTCAAGCCCTGGAGGTACCTGAGCAGAAGGGTGTTCCATTACAACAACTTCCAGTCCCTTATCAAGCAGATGTCGAACCATCCTTGTGCCAATGAACCCGAATCCGCCGGTAACGAGAACTTTCTTCATACCTTATCCCCCTTAATGCAGAACTGTCGTGTTGCTGTAATAAACCGCTCCATTACTTCAATTGGACCGATAGTTATCGTCACATATTGATCCCAGGGAACTCCCCACGGTCCTTTAATGTAAATCTTCTGATTACGTAACTCTGCAGCGTACTCCCTCGCACGATCCGGATTATCAAGATCCAAAAGAAGATAATTTCCGGTTTTTCCATATGCAGGGATCCCAAGGTCTGCCAGGGCAATCTTAAGTTCTTCACGGGAATCTATCACTTTCTTATTATATTCTTCAACCAAGGGATAATTGTCAAGAAGATACTCCGCGACAGCATTTGAAAGTGAATTGCTTTCATGTGCATATCTGGTCTTTGCGAGAATGTTCATATTTTCCTTGTTGGATATTATATAACCAAGCCTTATAGAGGGAACCCCAAATCCCTTTGAAAAAGTCCGTGCTATGACAATATTTTCATACTTATGGATAAGTTCGACAGCACTTTCACTTCCAAAAAGGTGATATGCTTCATCGATTACAAATAAACAATTCTTTGCAAGTGTCTTACGGGCAAACTCCTCAAGTTCAGATAAAGTGTAAGAACTCTCTATCGGCTGATTAGGATTTGGCAAGAAAAAAACCATTGGATTTTGTTCAAGAAATTCATCAAACTGTTTCATGTCCAAAATTCGATCTTTTGTATAAAGAATCTCTTTTAATTGTACCTGATGCATTTGGGCATAAATTTTATACATAGCATAAGTAGGAGCTACAACACCAACCAAATCCCCTGGTTCGGTCATTATCTCATAGATAATCTTGAGGCCACCATCAATACCTGATGTAAGCATTATTTCAGAAGCATCCACTCCGTGAAACCTGGCCAGCTTCTCATATAAAGGGATGGATTCTGGATAAACACTTAAAAAGCAATCCGGTTTATTCTGGAAAATATCAGCCAGCATTTCTCTCGGCCAGACATCGACTTTCTCATTACGATCGAGTCGCAGTCCATTATTAAGGTCGCGTCCTTCTCCTGTTCGGATTCTTTCAAACTGTTTTAAGTAATTTTTGCGCTGGATAAACATTTAAACCTCTTTTTAGTAATCATTTGAAAACTTGGATTATAAACCCTTACTAATAGGAATGAAATCACTAGTATATCATATCGTTTTTTTATTAAAAAAGAATAGTACATGAATTAATCTAAGAGGTTGTCCAACGACTCTTCAACTTGTTGGACAGA